>JAEXPL010000159.1 GCA_023446865.1 Verrucomicrobiota bacterium
CTATTCCGCCTGGGTCGCCCTGATCGCCATCGACGACGAACGATGGATCGACCTCGTTTTGGAAGCCGAGCCCGCCGCCGTCGCCGACCTGATGGAGAAGACACTCCATCGCCGCAACAACGCCAGCCTCCAGAAACAGGCCTTCCTGGCCGAGGCGCTCACCATCGTGAACTCGGCCCTGCGGTCCGAGCTGCGCCAGCGCCCGTGCGACACGCTCATGCCCTACCTGTCGCGGGCCCTGTTTTTTGAGCAACACCGCCTCAAGCTGCCCCTGCCCGACAACACCCGCCCGCTCCTGCTCGAAGTGGCCGGCCATACCCTCCGCTTCACCGTCGTCGAGCAGCCTTCGCCCGTCCGCCACCGTGCGTCCCATCATCTGCGGCTGCTCGAGGTGCATGCCGAAGCCTACCCACCACCGAAAACCCACGACGTCGCCCTCCTGAGCCGCGGCGCGGTGCTCAACGAGCGCTACATCGAGAAACTCACCGCCTTTGCCGAGGCCACTTCGGACCGGTTCTCCATCCCAGTCTATGCCCCGACTCCGCTCGCGCTACTGTTCCACCGCGAGGGTACCTGTTGACGCCGGGCCGGCACACCACCCCACCCGCGCGGAGTAGGGGAAATCACTCAGTTCTCCTTTGAGTTTCATCTGCCCCGACCGATAGGAGACGCTCCCGCCCCCGCTCAACGCGTCCCGCATCCACTCCCGCCATGAAGGTCTTGATCGCCGAAGACGACCGGATCTCCCGTGAGATCTTGGACCGGGCGCTTGAGAACGCGCACTACGAGACCTTGGCCGTCACCGACGGATCCGCCGCCCTCGCCTCGCTCCTCGATGCCGACGGCCCTTTGATCGCGCTGCTCGACTGGGTCATGCCCGGACTCGACGGCACCGAGGTGTGTCGCCAACTCCGCTCGATCAAGCGGCCGATCCAGCCCTACATCATCATCGTGAGCTCCAAGTTCCGCACCGGTGAGATCACCGAAGGTCTCGACGCCGGGGCCGATGACTTCATCAGCAAACCCTTCGACCCCGACGAGCTTCTTGCCCGCATGCGCGTCGCCGAACGCATCGTCGGCTACCAGATCGCCTTGCAAAAACAGCTCGAACAATACGAGTCGCTCGGCCGCCGCTACAGCCTGCTCGGCGAGATCGTCGCCCAGCAGCTCCAACCCCCGCTCGAAGCGCTCGACCTACCGGCCGACCCGATCGCGGAAGCCGAGGATGCCCCGCCCCCGCTGGCCCCGGTCGATCCACCGCCGATCTGGTTCGCCGCGGGCGAGATCCAGAATTTGGTGCCACGCGCCCTCACCGAACTCGGCCTTTCGGCCCACCCCACCGTCGCCCCGCCCGGCGAACGCGCCACCGGAGTCGCCTCGTTCACCTCGTGGGCGGGCTTTCTCGATCTCGAACACAACCGCTGGATCGACCTGGTCATCGAAATCGACGCCGGGGCCGCCCTCGTCGTCTACGAACGCGCGCTGCGCCGCAAACCGCAGAGTCCGGCCGACATCTGCGGTTTCCTTGCCGAGACCCAGGCCGTCATCGCCGCCGCGCTCAAGTCCGCGCTCTACAGCAAGGGATGCCATGTCACCGCCCCGCTGCTCACCCGCGCCGAACAACGCGACCTCTGGGATCCCGCCCTGCGCATTCCCGGCGAGAGCGAGCTCTACCGTTTCGACCTCGACGGCGTGACGCTCGATCTTGCGGTGGTCTGCTATCCGTGCGCGCCACGGCCCCGGTCACCCTGGGATCTGCGTATCCACGAGGTCGTTGCCGCCCCCTATCCCGCCGCACGCCCGGCCAACGCCCCGGCCATAGCGGATCGCGGCGAGGCACTCACCGAGCACAGCATCAGGCAGATTGCCGACTGCGCCGATCGCATGCCCCGCGAGGAGAACGTCGCCGTCTACGAGCTCTCGCCGATCGCCCAGCGCTTCCACCGCGCCAACAGCAACGGCCGAGCGCATTGAGCACGCTCCAGTGGCTGGCGCGCCTCGTTGATCGCGAAAGCTGAGGACGGCGCGAAGCGCCGTCCCTACCCGGGCCACTGAGCCGCCTTACTTCCGGATCGCGTAGGCGGCGTTCTTGGCGAGCTCGTCCTGGGCTTTCTGGAACGCGGCGTTCACTTCGTCGTCGGTGAGCGTGCGGTCGTCGGCGCGGTACACCAGCGAGAACGCAAAGCTCTTCTTCCCCTCGGGCAGACCCTTGCCCTGGTAGACGTCGAAGAGCCGCACGTTCTCCAGGCCGATCTTGCCGCCGGTCGCGGCGCGCGCGGCCTTCGCCACATCGCGGCGCACCGTCTCGGCCGCGGCGCCGGCGTCGACCACGAGCGCGATGTCGCGCAGCGCGGCGGGGAATAGGCTGATGGACTTGAACTTCGCGCGCGGCTTCGCCTCGGCGACCTTCTCGGGCAGCACGTACAACATGCCGGCGACCACGCCGCCCGCGATGCCGAGCTTGCGCAGCATTTCCAGATTCAGGAGCCCGCAGCGGGCCTCGACGCCGTCGGTCAGTTTGCCGAACGTGGCCGAATGGCCGGGCTGCCAGCCGGCGTTGGTCGCGGCGACGGGCTCCACGCGGAGCGACTCGAGGCTCGCGCCGGCGTTGGCCGCGACCACGGCGAGGTGCCGCTTGGCGGTGTAGAAATCGCCAGGAGCGCGCTCGCGCCATTGTTTCTCATCCGAAGCCGTGGCGATCACGAAGCCCACGGAGAGTCACTCGTAGATCTTGCCGTCCTGCTCGCGGAACGTGCGGCCGACCTCGAAGAGCTTGGTGGCGCCGGTGCGGCGGTCCTGGTTGAGGCGGAGGTTCTCGAGCAGGCCGTTGATGAGCGAGGCGCGCAGGTGCGAGTACTCCTCGGTGAACGGATTCGCGAGGCCGCGCGTCTTCGCCGCCGCCTCGGAGATCCACGCGGCGGTCTCCGGGCCGGAGCGCTGCGAGTAGTTGGCGCACTCGTGGAAGTGCTGGCCGACAAGATACGCAACCGCGGCGCGATTGAACTCGGTGATCGGGTCGTCGGCCTCGGGCAACGCGACGGCCGTCACGGGCGCAGCGGGGATCTTCTCGCAGCCGTACAGGCGGACAACCTCCTCGACGAGGTCGACCGGGCGGTCGAGATCGCCGCGCCAGCTCGGGACCTTCACGGTCCACTTCACGCCGGTGAGCCGCGTGGTGTCGGCGCGCTCCTCGATTTCGAGCTCGAGCGCCTCGAGCAGCTCGCGCATCGCGGCGTCCGGAATCTCGTAGCCGGCGCGGGCGCGGAGGAAGTCGGGCGTGGTCTCGATCTCGGTCACGGTGACCGGCTCGGCGCCGACGTTGAACAGCGGGCCGACGACCTGTCCGCCGGCGGTCTCGAGGATGAGGTCGATCGCGCGGCGCGCGGCGGGCAACACCCCTCGCGGGTCCACGCCGCGTTCGAAGCGGTACGAACTGTCGGAGGAGAGGCCGAGCTTCTTCGAGGTCCAGCGGATGCCCGTGGGCTTGAAGAACGCGCTCTCGAGCACGAGGTCGGTCGTGGTGGCATCGACCTCCGCACTCGCGCCGCCCATGATGCCGGCCACGACGAGCGGTTTCTCGGCGTCGGCGATCACGAGCATCCGGCCGTTGAGCACGCGCGCCTTGTTGTCGAGCGTGACGAGCTTCTCGCCGTCGCCCGCGCGCCGGATGATGAGACGGTGGCCCCCGATCTTCTTCGCGTCGAAGGCGTGCAGCGGCTGGCCGGTCTCGAGCAGGACGAAGTTGGTCACGTCGACGACGTTGTTGATCGGGCGGAGGCCCACGGCCTGCAACGCCTCCTGGAGCCACGCGGGGCTCGGGCCGATCTTCACGCCGGCGATCACGTGCGCGGTGTAGTGCGGGCAATCCTCCTCGGCCGCGACGGCGACCGACTCGAGCAGCTGCGGCACGGCCGGCGCGGAGGCGGCGGGGGAGTTCGCCTTGATCTCCGGATACACGAGCGGCAGGCGGAACCAGGCGGCGAGCTCGCGCGCGAGGCCGAGATGCGAGAGGCAGTCGGGGCGGTTGGGCGTGATCTCGAGATCGAACACCACGTCGCCCGCGCCGATCGCCTCGTGGATCGGGGTGCCGAGCACCGGGTTGTTCGGGAGCACGAGCAGGCCGCCGGCGTCCTCGCCGAGGCCGAGCTCGCGGGCCGAGCACATCATGCCGTTGGATTCGACGCCGCGGATCTTGGAGACCTTGATCTTGAAGTCGCCCGGCATCACGGCGCCGGGGAGCGCGACGGGCACGCGGTGGCCGGCGTCGCAGTTGGGCGCGCCGCAGACGATCTGGATCGGCGCGGCCTCGGGCGCGACGCGCACGGTGCAGACGGAGAGTTTGTCGGCGCCCGGATGCTTGTCGCGCGTGACGATCTCGCCGACGACGACCTGCGCGATCGGCGCCAGGCCGGTGCGGTGGACGCCCTCGACCTCGAAGCCGATCATGGTCAGGGCGTGGGAGATTTCGTCGACCGGGCGGTCGAGCGCGACATAGCGGCGGAGCCAGTTGAGCGAGAGTTTCATGGGAACAGCGCGTGTTGGGTGTTCGGTTTGCGGGTGCGGTCGCTCAGGCGAACTGGCGGAGGAAACGGGCGTCGTTCTGGTAGAAGTAGCGGATGTCGTCGACGCCGTAGAGCATCATCGCGATGCGCTCGATGCCCATGCCGAAGGCGTAGCCGGTCCACTCGTGCGGGTCGTAGCCGACGGATTCGAACACGGCCGGGTCGACCATGCCGCAGCCCATGATCTCAACCCACTCCTTGCCGATCTTGCCGAGGTGCTTGGCCGAGAGGTCGACCTCGAAGCTCGGCTCGGTGTAGCCGAAGTAGTGCGGGCGGAAGCGGGTCTTGATGTCCTTGCCGAGCAACGACTGGAAGAGGTAGTCGAGGATCGCCTTCAGGTCCTTCACGGTGACGTTGCGGTCGACGTAGAGGCCCTCGAGCTGGTGGAAGTTGGCGGAGTGCGTGGCGTCGATCGTGTCGCGGCGGAAGACGCGGCCGGGCGAGATGATGCGCACCGGCGGCTTCTGCTTGAGCATCGTGCGGATCTGCACCGACGAGGTGTGCGTACGCAGGAGGTAGCGCTCCTTCGTGCGCTGCGAGACGTTGGCCACGAGCGCGTTCTCCGGCAGGTAGAACGTGTCCTGGAGATCGCGCGCCGGGTGGTCGGCGGGCGTGTTGAGCGCGTCGAAACAGAACCACTCGGTCTCGACCTCGGGCCCCTCGACGACGGCGAAGCCCGCCTTGCGGAAGATGCGGCAGAGTTCCTCGCGCACGAGCGTGAGCGGGTGCGTGGTGCCGGGACCGGAGTCGGGCGAAGGCAGCGTCGGGTCGACGGCGGGCCCGAGCTGCGCGGCGATCTCGGCCTGTTCGATGCGAACGAGCGCGGCGTCGAGGAAACCCTGCAGCTCGCCCTTCGCCTGGTTGATCAGCTTGCCGAGGATCGGCTTCTGCTCCTTCGGCGCGGCGCCGAGCTGCTTCATCATCGCGGTGAGCTCGCCGTTGGGGCCGACAAAACGGGCCTTGGCGGCTTCGAACTCGGGACGGGCGCTGAGCGCGGCCAGTTCACCGCGGGCTTTCTCGACGAGGGCTTGGAGAGCGGCTTGCATGATAGGAGAGGCGGAGAGTGAGGGAG
>JAEXPL010000180.1 GCA_023446865.1 Verrucomicrobiota bacterium
TCCATCTCGATTCCGGCCGGGCCGCCGACGCCGTCGCCTGCCTGCGCCGAAGCGTCGCCGCCGAACCGGCGAGCGCCGAGTACGCTCTCGCCCTCGGGCACGCATTGCTCGCGCACGGCACGCCCGCAGAAATCCCGCCCCTCCTTGAGCCGTTCGCCCATTCCGCGCGGGCGCAACTCCTCCGCGCCGACGCGTTCGAGCGTCTCGGCGATCGCCCCGCCGCCTGTGCGGCGTGCCAGCGCGCCGGGCGCCTGCAACCCGACTGCACAGAGGCTTGGCTGCGGCTCGGCGCCTTGCGCCGGCTCGAGGGCGATCATCTCGGCGCACTCGATGCGTTCACCCGGGCTGCCGCATCCCGCCCGGACTCCGCGCGCGCGCATCTCGAACTCGGCCGCAGCCTGCAGCAACTCGGGGCGCAGGCCGAGGCCGCCCGCGCTTTCGCCCAAGCCGCCCGCCTCGATCCGAACGCACACGCTTGATCACGGATCACCTCCTCCAGCGCCGAGCCTCTTCGTTGTCGTGACCTTCGGTCTCCATCTGTCCGCTCCTGGCCAGACTCCTACCTGCGGGAACAAGGCGACGCCGTTTTCCGCATTCGATCCGTGGGAGCAGATCGGTGTGCCGTGGAGCCCATCGGTGGCGCCCCCTCGTTTGCCCATTCAGTTGCAGCCGCGCCGTTGATCCAGCTGAGGGCCAACCGTCGATGGACGAGTTCCGACCCATCGGTGGCACAAGCCGAGCCACCCAGCCTTGCCGATTCTCCTCGGTGCGCCGGTTCTCGTCGCCGCCCCCCGCTCCCCCGGACTGATCGCCACTACGGCGCTCCCGAGGAGCGCAGGGGGGGAGCTACGGCCTTCCGCCGTTTGCAGAACGATGGCTAAAACCGCGACACGCCATCCCCGGTCTTGCGCGCGCCGCTACATCGGCCTTTCATTGTGTCCCGCCGGCCCGCACGGCTGTGCCGCTTACCGCGGCGCGCCGCCGCTCTCCGCCCTCGCTCCATGACCCGGATCATCCGCATCGTCGGCCTCGCGCTCGCCCTCCTGCTGGTCTTTCTCGCCGCCCTCGTGTTCACTGCGTCCTGGTTGAAGCGGCAAAACGACCGCCTGCGCACCGAGACGCTCGCGGCCCATGCGGAACAGCTGGTCCGGATCCTCGAACTCGCCCAGGCCGGTCCGCCCCCCTGGACGGAGGAGTTCTCGCTGAAGATCAGCCGAGCGCTCGATGCGCAGGTCCGTTATTCACCTACACCGATCGCCGAGAGCGCCGTCCCGCCGGGCCCGGCCTCGAACTGGAGCTTCGACCAACCGCTCCATGCCGCCGATGGGGCCGCCGCGGGCTTCATCCATGTCTCGCTCACGGTCCCGCCCTCGGTGCGCCTGCAGGGGCTCGCGCAAAACCTGGGCGCGGTGCTGCTCGGCTTGGCGCTGCTGCTGCTGCTCACGTTGGTCCTCCTCGTGATCGTCGACCGCCGGTGGCTGCGCGACGACGACCCCGCCCCACTGGGAACTCCCGCAGTGTCGACCGGCGATTTCGGCGTCCTGCATCAGCTGGCCGAGCGCTCCGCCCGGCAGACCGCGGAGCTCGTGCAGGAACGTGAGGAACGCCAGCGCGCCGAGGCCGACGCCCACCTCAAGCAGATCCTGCTCAACCGCGCGTTGCAGGAGAAGGTCGACATGGGCCGCGACCTCCACGACGGCCTCATCCAGTCCCTCTACGCCACAGGCCTCACGATCCAGGCCGGACGCAAGGCCCTCGACAACGACCCCACCGCCGCGCGCCAACAGATCGACACCGCCCTCCAGACCCTCAACGCCGCCATCCGCGAAGTGCGCGCCTACATCTCCGGCCTCGGCTCGGAACAACTGCGCCAGCGCAGCTTCGGCGACTCCGTCCGCGCCATCGTCGACAGCCTCTCCGCCGTGCGCGAGGTCGCCTGCGACATCCGGATCGACGAGGACGCCGCCCACCAACTCGCCCCGGACCAGGTCACCGACCTGCTCCAGATCATCCGTGAAGGCGTGAGCAACAGCCTCCGCCACGGCCACGCCCGCGAGCTCTCCATCCGCCTCCATCGCAACGCGAGCGAGCTGTGCCTGCTCGTCCACGACAACGGCCGCGGGTTCGACCCCCAGCTCGCCGTCCGCGGTCACGGTCTCGACAACATCCAGGCACGCGCCAATCGTCTCGGGGCGCGGCTGAGCTGGCAGAACGACTCCGGCCGCGGTACCCGCCTCGTCCTTACCTTCAACGCCCCTGTGCCCCCGGCCCGACCATGACCGCCCCGACTTCTCCGCTCCGCCTCGCCATCGTCGACGACAGTCAGGTCGTCCGCATGGGCCTCAAGGCCCTGCTGGCCACCGAACGCGGCATCGCACTCGTCGGCGAGGCCGGCAAGGTCGCCGAGGCGGTGACGATGGCGGCCAACTCCCGGCCCGACATCATCCTGCTCGACATCCGCCTGCCCGACGGCACGGGCTTCGACGCCTGCCGGCGCATCCTGCAGGAGCGCCCCAAGACCCGCATCCTGTTTCTCACTTCAGTGATCGACGACAAGCTCGTCAACGACGCCATCCGCAGCGGCGGCCACGGCTACCTGCTCAAGGAGGTCGGAGCCGACGACCTCGTGCAGGCGATCTTCGACGTCGCCGCCGGCAAATCCGTCCTCGATCCGCAGGCCACGGCCCGCGTGCTCGATCTCATGCGCCAGCGCGGCGGCGCCGCCGAGGATCCCGTCGCCTCGCTCTCGCCCCAGGAACGCCGCGTGCTCGCGCTCATCGCCGCCGGCAAGACCAACAAGGAGGTCGGCAACGACCTCGGCCTGACCGAGAAGACGGTGAAGAACTACCTCGCGAACATCTTCGGCAAACTCAACGTCACCCGCCGGTCGCAGGCCGTCGCGTTGTTCGTCACGGCAAGCCCGGGCGGGAACTGACCCATCGGCCACCACGCGCCGCGGCGCGACACACGCAGTGCACGTGCTGTAGTCCATCTCGCCGAAGTGGCCCGCCCGAGAAGCCGCGGCAGCGACCCGGCCTGCTCAAGGCACCGCAGTCGGAAGCCTTCGTTCGGTCGTGTCTGGGAAAGAACGTGGCCCGTCGCTGAGAGAAAAGCGCTGGAGCGCAAGGCGGGAGCGGCTGGCGGGGCTGCCGGCACGGGCCTCGGCCCGCCTCCGGCAACAGCGCCTTGCGGCGCTCCTACTGCGGCTCCACGCCGGACCACGGTATTTCCCGGACACGCCCAATGATTCGCCCCGGAAAAATCTTCGCAAATTCGTGCTTGTCACCCGACGGGCCGGTCATTCTCTTCACGCCTCCTCCACGCACCCGTAGCTCAATTGGATAGAGCATCTGACTACGGATCAGAAGGTTTGGGGTTCGACTCCCTACGGGTGCGCCACTTTGAAGCCCCCGAAGTCCAACGACTTCGGGGGCTTCTTTGTTTCCTGAGCGCAAGCCGCCGCGATGGAACCGGCCCCCGGCGGCACGCGAAGAAGCCACTCATCGCCTGCCTCCGGTGC
>JAEXPL010000192.1 GCA_023446865.1 Verrucomicrobiota bacterium
CGTCACTACCGATCAATCACAGCCAATGCAGTAGACCCATGTGACCCGGTACCCGCCCTGCGCGCCCGCAATAGCACATCTCCGTACCACCGGCTCTCAGCCCCGGAGCATGGCCGGCATCACCGCGGCAACTTGAAATCGACCGGAATCCGTAATCGGCTGCGGACCGGCCGGCCGCCTTTCCGGGCAGGCTCGAGTTTCGTCTCCTGAAGTCCAGCGATCGCAGCAGCACTGAAGGCCGGATGGTCCGAAGAAATGACCACGACATGATTGATGCTGCCATCGGAATCGATTTCGCATTCCAGCACAACAGTCCCGCTCGACCGCGCAGCCTTTAGCTCATCAGGAAAGGGAATATACGGTGCGCTCACGACCCGCGCAGGCAGCTCCCCTGCTGAGCCGGAATTATCGTCCACGTTGGCGGATCGCCGGCGTCGTTCCGCGAGGTACTCCTCCCGAGCCGCGAGCAAGTCGGCACGTTCAACCGCGGCCAATGCTTGCCGCCAATTCATTCCATCCTCGATCGCAAAAGCAAAGAGACCAGCTCGGTAGTATCCTCCCTCGGCTGCCTCATGAAGCAACGCGATCGGACCTTGTCGCGCGGCTCCGTCTTGCGCTCGTGATAGCTCCACTAACGCCAACGCAAACCGTGCTTCCGCAGTCGCCGTCGCCGGCTCTGCAAGAATCGCGCGCAGATGCCGCCGCGCCATTTCGAAAACCTCAGCATCCGCTCCGTCTCGAAGCGCAATGTCAACAAGACCCAAAACGGCCGCGGCGCTACCCGCAGTTGCGGCCCGCTCAAGCCATCGCACCCCTCCGGTCTGGTCGCCGTCTGCCAAAGACATCTTTGCCCTCATTACCATCGCCTCGGTATCCCCGCGTTCCGCCTGCATCTCGGTCCATGCCCAGATTTGCCCCTTTGTCGCTCCATCTTCGCCCTGGAGGTAGAGCAGCAACATCAGGCGCTGAGCCGATGCATTTCCCTGCTCGGCTGCAGTGACGAGAATTCTCGTGGGGTCTTCACCGTCTCTCGGATCTAGAATCCCGAGACGTTGTGCGCTCGCCAGGAGGAACGCCCCCTCGCTCTCGCCGGCCGCCCCCGCCTTGCGCAACCACGCCTCCGCTTGCGCCGGGCCGTCCGCCCGGCCTTCATCGGCGAGCAGCAGCCGGCCCAGCTCCGCCATCGCTCGCGCGTGGCCGGACTCGGCGGCGGCGGCGATGAGCTTCTCGCCCGCGGCCTTGTCGCTGGCCCCCTCGCCATAACGCAGCATCAATCCGAGCGTGAGCGCGGCCTCGGTATCGCCTGCGAGTGCGCGCTTCTCGAACTCCGCCCGCACCGCGGATTCGTCGAGATCCGGCAACAGCGCCTGCTTGCGCTTAAGCGCTTCAGTGAGTCTCGCGAAATCCGCTGGGCGGAAGAGGCTCGCCCGCATCGCCTCCGAAGCCTGCGTCGGCGCAGCCGGTTGTTGCTGTGCCAGTTTCACGACAGGCATCGCAGCCGGCAGTGGCTCCAACACCGCAGCCGCCAAAAACGCCACAACCACTCCATGCGCTCGGTTCAGGGGATTTCGCATCGCCCCTGAACTTGCCGCGCGCCCTGTCCCGCAGCAACACGTGTTTCTCGCGGCCGGTGTCCCGTATGCAACCGTCCAGCGTAGCCGCGCGCCGTCAGGCTCGCAGCTCGGGTATACTTTTGTGCACCAGCACCACGAACTGACGACGAAGCTCGGGCACTCAGGTCATCATCGCCGCACGGTCGGCGCTCGCCCCTGCTTCCTGCAACACCACGGCCGCCTACCGCAGCGCCCGCCACAGTGCTCGCGGCGTCTGAAGAGAAGTGCGCGTGGCAGCCGATGATCATGCGCGTCCGCATCGTTGCCGCTTCCGCACCGCGACCAAAGTGGTCCGGCGCTTCAGCCCTGGCCAGCCGACTCCCTCCGACCTCGCCACCGACAGTCCGTCCAGCGGCACGATCGGGCAGGCGTGTTTCGCCGCGCCCTTCGCGGTGGCTGAAACACCCCGCCACGCCCGGAGTCTCCGCAAGCCGCCTGCCCGTCCCACGCCAGAGTCGTCGATCATTGCCGCGTTGCCGATCCCCCTGATCCCGGGTTCACTCCAGTCCTCGCCATGCTCCAGACCTTCTTCGGCCCCGTATTGCCCGCTGCGGCGGGCGTCTTCGTCATCACCCTGCTTACACTGATCGTCCTCGCTGTTCTCCGCCGGGGACGCGCGGTGTGGTGGCTGCTGCTCCTCGTCGAAGCCGCCGCCATCCTGCTGATCGGTCGGCACTGGTTCTCGCCGCGCGAATACCCGCGAACCTACGCCGCGCAGCCTGCGCCGGTGGCCCCGCCGCTCGCAGCCCAGGTGGCCGGCACGGGTTTCCGCGTCGGCCTCGCGGTTTCGGAACCTGTTCTGGAACAGAATACCGAGCTGATCCGCCGCGAGTTCAACTCCGTCACCCCCGAGAACGCCACCAAGTGGCGCCTGCTCCTCAAGGACGGCCGCCTCGGCGCCTACGACTTCGCCCTCGCCGATCGCATCGTCGACCGCACGCGGTCGCTTGGCCTGCGCGTGCGCGGCCACGTGCTCGTCTGGGGCCACCTGGAGATTCCAGACGGATTGGAGGAGTCCGTCGTCGCCGCCGCCGATCCCGCCGCCGCGTTGCGCGAAACGATCCGCCACCACATCCGCACCACGCTCGACCATTTCCGCGGACGCATCGACCAGTGGGACGTCGTGAACGAGCCGCTCTCTTGGACCGCCGCCGAGATGCACGACAATGTTTTCCAGCGCACACTCGGCACCGCATACATCGACCACGCCTTCCGCTGCGCCCGCGAGGCCGATCCGTCCGTCGCGCTCTATCTCAACGAGCAGCTCTGGGACTACGACGGGCCGCGCGCGAGGCTCTTTCTCCAGCTGCTCGCCGAACTCAAGCAGCGCGGTGTGCCGATCGACGGCGTCGGCATCCAAGGCCACGTGAACATGCTCCCGGTCCCGTCGCACACCTCGCTGCGCGCCTATCTCGACCAGATCGCCGCCCTCGGCTTCACCGTGGAGTTCACCGAGGTCGACGCGCGCCTCCGTCTCTTCGACCGCGCCGCCGATCCCTACCAAGCTCAGGGCGACTACCTCGGCGCGATGCTCCGCGTCGCCCGCACCCACCCGGCCTGCCGCGGTGTCACCTTCTGGGGCCTCTCTGACCGCGGCAACTGGTACGACGAGCAGGCGCCGTTCAAACACCTGCAGCCCAACGCACCGCTTCTCTGGGACGAGGAGATGCGCCCGAAGCCGGCCCAAGCCGCGGTCTCTCGCGCGCTAAAACCTGCCCCCTGATCGCGTACACGGCGGTTCGATCAGCTCTCATCGTCAGAGGAACATCACCGGCCGTTTGCATCACCCCACCATCAGGCGCGCCATTCGGAATACCCGTCCCGCACCACATCAACATATGGTTGCCGCCAGCCAGCACGCGGTGCACGCGACACCGAACAACACCGCCGTTCGCGCCCTCCTGCGGCGGATTCACACGGGCAAACTCCGAGCGGGCGTGTGCGGTGAGCGCGAAGCCCTTGCCGCAGATTCAAAGAGGCTGCGTGACCGCGAGTCCCGCCGTCTGCTAAGGGGAGGAGCGCCCACCGCCGGAATGCCCTGGTCTCAGCATACCAGCGGCGCATTCCGTATCCCCAAAACCGGCCCAGGCCTTGCCCCCACCGCACGACCTTCGGCAAAATTCGCGTTTTCGAGGAAAAAGCGCTTGTTGGCCGCCCCCCGACTGCCATACACGTCGACGTTCGCGAACTTCTTTTCCCTATGATCGTTACGACCGCCAAACTGTTCAAGGTGGCCTATGGCAAGTTCGCCATCGGCGCCTACAACATCAACAACGCCGAGCAAGCCATGGGC
>JAEXPL010000267.1 GCA_023446865.1 Verrucomicrobiota bacterium
TGAGTCTCAACGCCGCCGCGGCGGGGTACAACCGGGGTTGGGCGGCGTTGGGTGCGATTCGGGTGTTTCCTTCGGGCGGCACTGTGGTGTGCTCGGGGCACCATGGCCCGCCGCAACGTTCGCGCACTCTGGAAGGCGAAGCTCGAGGGACGGCTCCCGCCGCCCGAGATGCCAGCGGCGCTGCTGCGACCGGGACGGACAAAGGCGACGACGATCGGGTCCGTACTGCCGATGCGAACAAACTTCGCCGGGCGGGTGCTGGGCATCGATCCGAGTTTGCGGGGCACGGGACTCTCGCTGGTCGAGATCGCGGGCGGGCGGCAACCGGTCGTGCTACTGAGCCGCACCGTGAAGGTGCCGCCGAAACACGACATGGCCTACTGCCTGGGCGAGATCTTCCGCGCCGTGGCGGCGGTGCTGCGCGACCACCCGGTGGACCACGTGGCGCTGGAAAAGACGATCTTCGTGCAGAACGTGGCCACGGCGCAGATCCTCGGGGCGGCGCGCGGGGCGGCGATCGCCGCGGCGGCGCTGGCGGAGAAACCGGTCTTCGAATACCCGCCGCTGCGGGTGAAGCAGGCGGTGGTGGGCGTGGGCCGGGCGAGCAAGGAGCAGATGGCGCGCACGGTGATGGCGCTGGTCGGCCACGGCCGGCCGCTGGCCTACGACGAGGCCGACGCCACCGGCGTCGCGCTCTGCCACGCGTTCACCTGGCGCGGGTGAAAACGAAGAAGCCGCGGAGCAGGTCCGCGGCTTCAGATGAAAGGCGAATGGAACGTATAGGATCAGCGACGGAAGCGCCGGATGCCGACTGCGATTAGCGCGGTGGCGACAAAGAGCGCTCCATAGGTCGAGGGCTCCGGGACGGCGTTGGCATTGACGCTTCGAATCTGAATGTTGTCGAGCGCGAGCGCCTCGTAGGCGGTGGCATCGAATGCGCCGTCGGAACGGTTCTGTAACCGGACTTCGTCAAAGATGCCGTCGTCAAAGCCGTACGGGGAGAGGGGATCGCCGACAATTCCGCCAATGCCGGTGTCCACGACCGCACCGGCGAACCGCAATTCGTATTGGAAGGAATACCCCGAGTTGCCGAAGCCGCTTCCCGCGAGGAACTGGATGGCGTCGAAGGCTCCACCGCTGGATAGCTTGATCTGGGTGTAGCCGGAACCTCCGCCATCCATGTACCAACCTGCTTGGCCCTCGTAGAGGTAGGTGTTCCACAGCTGACCGCTACCGACATACGTGACGTCGATTCCGCCCTCGGAATAGACGGTGTTGCTCGGCATGTGGTGGGTTGTGTTCTCGAAGCCGTTGAAGTTGGTGCTGCCGGTCAGAAAGTCCGAGTTATGGAGCAGGGTGGCATTGACCTGGATGGGAAGGAAGACGCCACAGGCCGCGACGGCGAGGAACTGCAGGCTTCTTGCGAGAGAAGAGGAGATGAAGCGCATGTTTGGTCTGGGTTTGCTAACCCTCACAACAGGGGTGAGTACCCCAGGCAGCAAGATGGGACACCCCATTAGGGGCTGGTATTAGGCGCCGGCGCAGCCCCCATAAGTCGACTGGCTCCGCCCCCGGACCGAGTCGCCGCGGCTCAGGAACCCGGCGCGCCGCCGAGGACCTTCTTGAGGATCTTGCCGAGTTCGCCGACGCGGAAGGGCTTCGAGAGATAGCCGCTGAATCCCATGTCGAGGTAGCGGCGCATCATTTCCTCGCTGTCGTAGCCGGAGGAGATGATGGCGCGCAGCTCGGGGTTGAGCTTCTTGAGTTCGCGGTAGGTTTCCTCGCCGCCCATGCCGCCGACGATGGTGAGGTCGAGGATGACGCAGTCGTAGGGGCGGCTGACGTTGAGGTAGCGCTGGTAGAGGGCGAGGGCCTCCTTGCCGTTGCGCGCGACGTCGAACTTGTAGCCGAGGTTCTCCAGCATGATGCCGGTGAGGTGGAGGATCTTCTCCTCGTCGTCCATGACGAGGATACGGCCGGTGCCGAAGCGCAGGGTGGGGGCCTCGCGCTGGATCTCGGCGACGGGTTGGTCGGCGCGCGGGAGGAAGATCGAGAAGGTGGTGCCGGTGCCGACGGTGGAGGTGACGCCGATCTGGCCGCCGTGGGTCTTGACGATCGAGATGACGGTGGCGAGACCGAGGCCGGTGCCGGTCTTCTTGGTGGTGAAGAACGGCTCGAAAATCTTCTGCAGGTGCTCGGGCGGGATGCCGGCGCCGTTGTCCTGGACCTCGAAATGCACGTAGTCGCCGGCGGCCAGCGGCGGCACATCGCCCTCGCGCAGCGTGGAGTTGTAGGCGCGGACCCAGACGTTGCCGCTGCTGTTGGGCATGGCCTGGATCGAGTTGATGATGAGGTTCTGGAAGACGCGGATGATCTCGGCCTTGTCGGCGTGGATCATGTGGAGGTCGTCGGCGATCTGGGACTCGACCTTCACCGGTGTGCCCACGGCGGCGAGACGCACGGACTCGGTGAGGATGTCGCCGGGGTTGAGGATCTGGCGGAGGTCGGCGCCGCCGCGGGCGAGGGCGAGGAGCTGGCGCGTGAGGGCCTTGGCGGCGATGCAGCCCTTCTCGGCGTCCTCGAGCTGGGAATAGTCCTTGGCGTCGTGGGCGATGGAGATGCCGCCGAGGATGGTGGTGAGCAGGTTGTTGAAGTCGTGGGCGATGCCGCCGGCGAGCAGGCCGAGGGTCTCGAAGCGGTTGGAGCGGATGAGCTCGTCGGGGGTGAGCGTCATCTCCTCGGGGTCGCGGAACACGAAGACGGCGCCCTGGACCTTGCCGTCGCTGTCCTTGACCGGCACGCACGTGAAGACGATGCGGCACAGACCGCGCTCGCCAGGGAGAGAGTGTTCGTCGTTGAGCGGGATGATCTCGCCGGTCTCGACGGCGCGCACGATCGGGCTCTCGATCGGAATCTGGTTGAGGCGGTGGATGAGCGGGACGAGCTCGGCTGCGGGCCGGCCCTCGCCACGCTCCGGGGTGACGCCGAGCATGCGGCCGGCGCGGGCGTTGAGGAAGACGACACGGGCCTCGCGATCGGCGACGACTACGCCCTCGTTGATCGCGTCGTAGGAGGAGCGGAGGAGCAGCGGGGGCATGCGCGCCGGGGCGCCGGGCACCGCGCCGGGGACGAAGAAGCCGATCGCGCGCTGGAGCATGCGGCGGCGGTCGAATTGGCGAACGATCACGGCGGCGACGAGCAGCGGCTGGCCGTCCTTAGTGCGCAGCTCGATGGAGTCGCGGAAGACGGGCTGGGCGGGAGCCTGTTCGGCCAGCCACGCCTGTGCGCCGTGCGGCACCTGTTCGGCGGGCAGCAGGTGGGCGAAACTCTCGGGGCCGGCGGGCAGCTCGGATTCGCGATAGCCCACCAGCTTGCGCAGGCCGGCGGAGAACCAGTAGCCGCCGGTGCCGAAATCGAGATCGAAGGCGGCGAGTTCACCCTGCCGGCCGAGCGCCTCAAGGCGCTCCTCGCTGGCCATGCATGACTCCTCGAACTCCTTGCGCTCCTGGATGCTCGTCATTGTTCCAAGGACACGCAGCAGCGCCCCGTTGTCGCCGAAGATCTGGACGCCGTTGGAGAGGAACCACTCGTAGGTGTCGCCCTTGGTGCGCATCCGGAACTCGGCGCTGAAGGCGCGGGTCTGGTTGGCGGCCTTCCGGTCGGCATGGTCCGGGGCGGCGGCGGAGTCCTCGGGGTGGACGAGGTCGCGCCACGTGGTCTCCTGGTTGACGAGATCCTTGTCGAGGAAACCAAGGAGGTTCTTCCAGGCCGGCGAGAAGTAGAACTGCTGGTTGGCGAAATCCAGGTCGAAGAAGCCGAGCTGGGAGCGCTCGATCAGCGGCGCGAAGCGCGCGGCGGGGCCGGAGGCGCCGCCGGTGGCTCCCGGCGTGGAGGGACCCGACGCGAGGGCCTTCCGGGCGCGGGCGAAATAGAGCGCGGGATCGGTGCCGGCGATCCGCTCGATGTGCACGGTGACATCGAAGGGAGAGGAGAGCTTGGGCTGGGCGGCGAGCGTCACGCCGCCGGGGCTGGTGCCGGTGTCGAGCAGGGCGAGCCACTGGGTTTCCAGCCACTCCGGATCGGAGGAGACGACGTCGAAGACGAACAGGTTCGAAAACGAGTCGCCATGCAGCGCACCCGGGTCCAGCTGCCACCACTGGTTGGCGAGGGCGCTGGCGTACTGGATGGTGCCGTTGGCGGTGAGAAGGAGGATGGCCTCGTCGCTCACAGGGGGCGGGGTTGAAGGCTTGGGGACCGCGTGGGACGCGATCCGATGAGGTCGGCACGGTAGATGTTTCGGCGACCGACCCAATCCGAAATTCGTGAAAAACGCGTAAGCACGGCGCGTGCGGAGTCGGGGAGTGTCTGGGAAACGCCGTGGTTCGGCGGTGTTAGGCTCCGGACATGGTCGCGCCGCCCGAAGCCGCCAGCCAGGTGCGGGTGCGCCGCGCGAGAAAGTCGATATAGGCGGGGCTGTCGTTGAGGCAGGGGATCTGGCGGCATTCCATGCCGCCGGCCTCGAGGAAGGTCTTCTTCCCTTCGACGGCGATCTCCTCGAGCGTCTCCAGACAATCGGCGGTGAAGGCGGGGGTCATCACCAGCAGGCGTTTCACGCCGGAGCGGGCGAGGCGCACGAGCTCGCGGTCGGTGAACGGCTCCAGCCATGGCTCGCCGGGCAGGCGCGACTGGAAGGAGTGGGAGAACCTCCCCGGTGCCAGGCCGGCGCGGGCGGCGAAGGCGCGGACAGTGCCCAGACATTGGGCACGGTAGCAGGTGGCGTGGGCCGGGCTGGCGACGTTGCAGCAGTCCGGCACGCATTGGCAATGGGCGCGGGAGGAATCGGCCTTGCGCAGGTGGCGCACGGGTACGCCGTGGAAACTGATCAGCAGGTGATCGAACCCTCCGGCGAGATCCGGGGCGGAGACGGTGTGCAGTGCGTCGATGTAGTCGGCGTCGGCGAAGAACGGTTGCACGGTGGTGAACCGCAATTCGGGGGCGATACGGGCGGCCTCCTCGAAGACCTTCACCACGACCGTCTCCCAACTCGACATCGCATAGTGCGGGTATTGCGGGATGAGGAACACCTCGCGCACCCCCAGCCCGCGGAGCGCGGCGAGTGCGCCGGCGATCGACGGTTCGCCGTAGCGCATGCCGGCGAGCACCGGCAGGCCGAGGGCGGCTTCGAGCTTGGCGCGCACCTTCTCGCTGGTCACGAGCAGCGGCGCGCCCTCGGGCGTCCAGACCTTCTCGTACGCATGGGCGGACTTCTTCGGCCGGACGCGGAGGATGATGCCCTCGAGCAGCAGCCAGCGGAACCACGCCGGGTAGTCGATCACGCGCTCGTCGCCGAGGAAGTCGCGCAGGTAGCGGCGGACGTCGGGGACGGAGGTCGAGGCGGGCGAACCGAGATTGACCAACAAGACGGCTTGCTCGGGCATGGTGCGAAGAGGTCGCACGAAACCGCGGGTTGTCAACGGCAACGGGCGGGCGCACCTGCCTTTCTGTTCACGACACGGGATATCGGGTGCGCGCTGATCAATCCGCGGGGGGCTGGCGGTTGCGGCGTGGGCGAAATGGTGCCGCGGCGTGCACTTTTTGCGCACTGCCGGAGATCCTGGTGTCGGCGCTGCGGGGCGGCCGCAAGCGGGCGTGGTTGCTGGCATCGCGATTGCTTGGCGCGGGGCACGGATGAGCACGTGTGACTCCTGTTCCGAAAACCCGGGTGCGCCCGCACCGGTCGCGCCGACCGCTTTCGTGGGAGGCTGCCGCGTACTCCAGGAGTTCCGGCTGCTGCACGACGTGTCGGCGACGCTGGCGCAAGGGTTGGATTTGCGCGAGGCGATGCAGCCCCTGTTCCGCAAGCTGGCCGAGACCACGGTGCTACGCCGCGGCCTGCTGACGATCGTGAACCGGGAGAGCGCGGAGCTGATGGTGGAGGAGATGCAGGACCGGCCGCACGCCGATCATCGCGACAAGACGATGCGCGAGAAACTCGGCGAGGGTTTTCTCGGACGCGTGGCGACGATCGGCGAACCGCTGGTGCTGCGGGAGCTCAACCACATTCCGGATGACGACTGGAGCGCGCTGGAGAAGAAGCTCTTCGCCGAGGCCCGCGCCCAGGGCGAGAGCCTGGTGGCGGTGCCGATCCGCCATGGTAACGAGGTGCTGGGAACGCTCTCTTTCACGCGGCCGGCGGCCGACGAACTCGTGCTGACGGTCGATGCGCGGTTCCTCGTGCTGGTGGCGGGGCAGGTGGGGCTGGCGGTGCGGTTTCGCCAGATGGCCAAGGAACGCATCGACACGTTGCGGGAGGAGAACGAACGGCTCCAGCAGCAGATCGCCCGCAGCTTCGTGCCGGAGGGGATGACCGGACACTCTTCGGCGATGCGCATGGTGTTCTTCCACATCGACCAGGTCGCGGACTCGAAGACCACCGTGCTTATCCGCGGCGAGACCGGCGTGGGCAAGGAGCGCATCGCGCATGCGATCTGGACCGGGAGCGGGCGCCGCAAGCGGCCGTTCGTGCGCGTGAACTGCGCCGCGCTCCCGGAGAGCATCATCGAGAGCGAGCTCTTCGGCCATGAGAAGGGCGCGTTCACCGGCGCGCTGGCGCTGCGCAAGGGACGCTTCGAGCTGGCCGACGGCGGCACGATCTTCCTCGACGAGATCGGCGAGATCTCCGCAGCGACCCAGGCGAAGCTGCTGCGGGTGCTGCAGGAGGGAACGTTCGAACGGGTTGGCGGCACCCAGACGATCCGCGTCGACGTACGCGTGATCACCGCGACCAACCGCAACCTTGAGAAGATGATCGAGGAAGGCCGGTTCCGGCTCGATCTCTACTACCGGATCAACGTCTTCCCGATCTACGTGCCGCCGTTGCGCGACCGGCGCAGCGACATCCTCGAGCTCGCCGACCATTTCCTGGAGAAATACGCGCAGCAGAACGGCAAGAACGTGGTGCGCATTTCGACGCCCGCGATCGACATGCTCATGGCCTACCACTGGCCGGGCAACGTGCGCGAACTCGAGAACACCATCGAGCGCGCGGTGTTGCTCTCGCAGGACGGCGTGATCCACGGTTTCCATCTGCCGCCTACGCTCCAGACCGGCGAAGCTTCCGGTACCGCACCGAGAGGCACGCTCGAGGAGGCGGTCGAGGCGGTGGAGCGCGAGATGATCGCCGAGGCGCTGAAGGAGCACCGCGGCATCATGGCCAAGGCCGGGCGCAAACTCGGCCTGACCGAGCGAATCATGGGCCTGCGCGTGAAAAGATACGGGATCGATCCCGAGCGCTTCAAGGCCGACCCGGTCGCGGCCGCCGCCGAGGCGAAGCGCGGCGGGCCGACACCACCGTAACGGGCGGTGTGGTCAGGGTTTGGATGCCGCAGCGGTCTTCTCCGTGAACGTCCGGCCCTGCACGCCGGCCGCGAAGAAGACCAGGCGCACGGGCGTGTCGCCGACGGTGCGGCCGTTGTGCTCGATGTTCACCACCTCGGCGAACGCGTCGCCGGTGCGGAAGGTGCGCGTGGGGCCGTCCTTCTGCGCCACCGCGATCTCGCCGCCAAGAATGTACGCGAAACACGGCACCGTATGCTTGTGCCAGCCGGTCTCCGCGCCGGGCGGGAGTTCGACGAGCAGGCCGGTGACCTCGGCGTCGCCGGCGGGGTAGACGAGCGGGGTGCCGGCGACATCGGTCGTGGTCCGCAGAATCTTCGTCGCGCGGACAGCGGCGGTGTACTCGGCTTCGGCTCCGTCACGGGCGTGGGCGGACGCGGCGAGCCCAAACGCAAGGATGAGGCACAGGAGGGCATGAAGGCGGTGCATGAATCATTTCTGCCACGGTGGACGGATCGCGTCACGGATGATTTGAGACCGCGGAGCGTGGTGCCGGCTCGGTCGGGAGGGGGGAGACATGAAACCTTTTCCCACCGGGCCCGTATTCGCCGATCTGGCATCGGCGGTGCTGGACGGACCCAAACGATACGCACCGGGCGTTTCCCGGGATGGCACACCACATTACCATGTCCGCATCTCCACTCCCAATGCCGGCGGCGGGTTCGCCCGCTTCCGAGGTTTCCGACGACGTCAAACAGCTCCAGAGCATGGGCTACGCGCAGGAACTCCTGCGGCGCATGAGCGGCTTCTCGAACTTCGCGATCTCGTTTTCGATCATCTGTATCCTCGCCGGCGGCATCACGTCGCTGCAGTTGGGGATCAGCGCAGTGGGCGGCGCGGCGGCGGGCATCGTCTGGCCGCTGGGCGTGGGCTTCTGTTTCCTCGTGGCGTTGTGCATGGCGCAGGTGGCGTCGGCCTTCCCGACCGCGGGCGGCCTCTACCACTGGAGCTCGATCCTCGGCGGCATGGGCTGGGGGTGGGGCACGGCGTGGTTCAACCTCGGCGGCCTCGTCTTCGTCACCGCGGCGGTGAATGTGGGCGCCTACAGCCTTTTCGTGAACTTCATCGGGCCGATGTTCGGGTTGGATCCGAGCACGCTCACCGTGACGCATCAGATCCTCGGCGTTTCGGTGATCACCGTCTCGCAGGCTCTGTTCAACCACTTCGGCATCCGCGTGACGACCTTGCTCACGGACTTCAGCGGCTACCTGATCTTCGCCGTCGCGATCCTGCTCACCGGCGCGATGTTCTTCGCCGCGCGGACCCACGACTTTGGCCGCCTCATCACGTTTGAGAACTTCAGCGGCGACGCCGGCGGCGGCGTGTGGCCGGCGAACTCCAGCCTCGGCGTGATGCTCCTGCTCGGCCTGATGTGGCCGATCTACACGATCACCGGCTACGACGCCTCCGCGCACACCTCCGAGGAGACAGTCGATGCCGCCAAGAATGTGCCGAAAGGCATCCTCCGCTCGGTCTACCTCTCGGGCCTCTTCGGTTGGGTGATGGTCTGCGCCTTCGTCATCGCGATGCCCAATCTCAAGGACGCCGCCGCCCAGGGCGCCAACGTCTTCCCGTGGCTCATGGAGCAAGTGTTGCCCGGCGTCTTCGGCAAGGCCCTGTGGGTGGGCATCGTCGTCGCCAACTACCTCTGCGGCTTGGCGTGCGTCACCTCCACCTCGCGCATGATCTTCGCGTTCTCCCGCGACGGCGGCTTCCCCGCTTCCTCCGCCCTCCGGAAGGTTTCGCCGAAGTGGAAGACGCCCACCAACGCGATCTGGACCACCGCCGTGCTCGCGATCGCCTCCACGCTCTACGCCCCGGCCTACACGACGCTGACCACCGCGTGCGTGATCTTCCTCTACATCTCCTACGTCATGCCGACCGCCGCCGGCTTCTTCACCTTCGGCAAATCGTGGACGAAGATGGGGCCCTTCAACCTCGGTCCTGCGCTCTACCGCTCGCTCGCCGTGGTCTCCGTGCTCGGCGTTGCCGTGCTCGTCTGGATCGGCGTGCAACCGCCCAACGACAAGGCGCTCACGGTCACCGCCGCGACGGTCGTGTTGCTTGTCGCCGCCTGGTACCTCGGCGTGCGCAAGTCCTTCCGCGGGCCGCCGGTCATGTCCGCCGAGGAGCTGCCGGAAGTCGATGCGCCGGAAGCCCTCGCCCCGGAGATGGCGAAGTAAGCGCCGCGGCGCCCGGCGCGGCGCCGCCCGGCTCCCCAAGGCCCCTTGGTCCTGTAGCATCGGCGGACAACGCCACTCGTTCGGTACGTTGCGCGAGTTGATGGCGAAAGCCACGCCGCGCCGTTCCGGCGACGAACTCGCCGGTGTCGCCGCCGCCTCAGCCGAGGAACGCGTGGCCGCGCAGCTCTGTCTCGCGGAGGTGCCGCTGGTGCGTTTCCGCGAGGAGCTGCTCATTCCCTACGAGGACGACGAGGTCACGCGCCTCATCGTCGACACGCACGACGCCGCAGCGTTTGCCCCGGTGGCGGGCCTGACGGTGGGCGAGTTTCGCGACTGGCTGCTGCGTTACGAGACCGACGATGCGAAGCTCGCCGCGCTCGCCCCGGGCCTCATGCCCGAGATGGTCGCCGCCGTCTCGAAGCTCATGGGCAACCAGGATCTCATCCTCGTCGCCCAGAAACGCCGGGTCGTCACCGCTTTCCGAAACACCATCGGTCTCGCTGGCCGCCTCGCCGTCCGCCTCCAACCCAATCATCCGACCGACGACCCGAAAGGCATCGCCGCCGCGGTGGTCGACGGACTGCTCTACGGGTGCGGCGACGCGGTGATCGGGATCAATCCAGCGACCGACAGCGTGCCCGCGGTCGAGACGCTGTTGCGCCTGCTCGACGAGCTCATCCGCCGCTACGCGATTCCGACGCAGTCGTGCGTGCTCGCCCACGTCACCACGCAACTGGAGGCGATGCGCCGTGGTGCGCCCGTGGATCTCGTCTTCCAATCCATCGCCGGCACGGAGGCGGCGAACAAAAGTTTCGGGGTGAATCTCTCGCTTCTCGGTGAGGCGCAGATAGCCGCGCTCTCCCTCGGGCGTGGCACGGTGGGGCAGAACGTGATGTATTTCGAAACCGGTCAGGGCTCCGCACTCTCCGCCGGAGCCCACCACGGGGTCGACCAGCAGACCTGCGAGGCGCGCGCCTACGCGGTCGCCCGCCGCTTCTCGCCGCTGCTGGTGAACACGGTCGTGGGTTTCATCGGCCCGGAGTACCTCTACGACGGCAAGCAGATCATCCGCGCCGGCCTCGAGGATCATTTCTGCGGGAAACTGCTCGGCCTCCCGATGGGCGTTGACGTCTGCTACACGAACCACGCCGAGGCCGATCAGGACGACATGGACACGCTGCTCACGCTCCTCGGCGTCGCCGGCTGCAACTACATCATGGGCGTGCCGGGCGCCGACGACATCATGCTCGGCTATCAATCAACTTCCTTCCACGACAGCCACTACCTGCGGCAGGCGCTCGGCCTGAAGCCGGCGCCCGAATTCGAGGCGTGGCTGGAGAAGATGCGCATCGTCGCCGGCGGGCGGCGGCTGCTGCCCGTGGGCGAACACCATACCCTGATCGATCATGCCCTCGCTTGAGACCGCCCCTGTGCGTACCCCTGAATCAGCTCTCACGGCCGGTACTGCGCCCCAAGGTCGCCGGGTCGCCGACGGAATCACCACCGACGACACATGGGGAGCGCTTGCGCAATTCACCAGTGCCCGCATCGCGCTCGGCCGCGCCGGCGGCAGCGCACGGACGGAAACGCTGCTCGATTTTCGCCTCTCGCATGCCCGGGCGCGCGACGCCGTGCAGATGGAGTTCCACGCCGACTCGCTCAGCGCGGCGCTCGGTCGCGCCGGCCTCGAGACCGTGCGGGTCGAGACCGCCGCCGCCGATCGTCGGACGTTTCTCGTGCGACCGGACCTTGGTCGCCGGTTGGCGGCTGAATCCCGCGCCGCGCTGGCTACCCGCCGCGGTCATTGGGGGCGGCGTGATCTTGCGGTCATCGTCTCCGACGGGCTCTCGGCCCTGGCCGCCGAGCGGCAGGTGGGTCCGGTGCTCACGCATCTCGTGCCCTTGCTGCGCGGTACGGGCTGGACATTGTATCCGATCTTCTTGGCGCCGTTCGGGCGCGTGAAGCTGCAGGACGAGATCGGCGAACTTCTTGGGGCGCGTCACACGCTCATGCTCCTGGGGGAACGTCCCGGCCTCGGCTCGCCGGACAGCCTCGGCGCCTACATCACATTCATGCCCCGCGCGGCTTGCACGGATGCGGACCGCAACTGCATCTCGAACATCCGTCCCGAGGGGTTTCCGCCGAAGGCGGCCGCGCAAAAACTTGCTCAGCTCCTGCTCGAATCCGCCCGCCGCGGCATCAGCGGTGTCGCGTTGAAGGATACCGGCGACGAACTGTCGCTCCCCACCGCGTGCGACGCCCGGGCGATCGCGTAGCCCGGGGCGCCCAAGGGCGGGTGTGCGGAAGGTTGGGCGCACGGGAACGCTCGCGGGGCCGGCACGAGATTGGCTAATCGGTTGCTGCAACCGCCTCGCCTTCCGGGCGCGGGCAGCTCTCAATTCCTCCGACGCTCTCTCGTCCATGAAACTCAGACTCTCGCTGCTCCTTGGTGCCGTGCTCGGTGTGCTTCTCGTGCCCGCATCGACGCGGGCCACGGATCTGCTGATCGCGGCGGCGGCGGACCTGAAATTCGCGCTCGACGAGCTCAAACAGGAATACGTCGCGGCGCATCCGGGGGAGACGGTGTCGGTGGTCTATGGTTCTTCGGGGAACTTCTTCGCGCAGATCGAGAACGGCGCCCCCTTCGACCTCTACCTTTCGGCGGACGCCAGCTACCCGCGCAAGCTCGCGGAGGCCGGTCGGGCACTCGATGACGTGTTCCTCTATGCGATCGGGCGGTTGGTGGTGTGGGTGCCGGCCAGCTCGGCCCTGCATCCGCAGGAGGCGGGTGGGGAAGTGCTGCGCGACCCGGCGGTGCGGCGTGTCGCGGTGGCGAATCCGGCCCACGCGCCCTATGGCGTGGCGGCGGTGGCGGCGCTGCGCAGCCTTCGGTTGCTGGAGGTGGTGGAGCCGAAACTGGTGTACGGGGAGAACGTCGCGCAGAGCGCGCAGTTCGTGCAGACCGGCGCGGCGGATGTCGGGGTGATCGCGCTGTCGTTGGCGCTCGCGCCGACGATGCGGGAGAAGGGCCGCTGGTGGAACGTGCCGCTCGACGCCTACCCGACGATGTGGCAGGGAGGAATCGTGCTGCGACGTACTCAATTTCCGGATCGAGCCCGGGCCTTCCGCGACTTCGTGCTCGGACCGCACGGGCGCGAGGTGCTCGCCCGCTACGGTTTCAGCCTGCCATGAACGCACCCGGCATCGACTGGGCCGCGATCCTGCTCACGCTGCGTCTGGCGACGGCGACGACGGTCGTGCTCACCGTGATGGGCTTGCCCCTGGCGTGGTGGCTGGCGCAGTCGCGACGCCGGTGGTGGAAGGTGCCGGTGGAGGCGTGCGTGGCCCTGCCGATCGTGCTGCCGCCCACGGTGCTCGGGTTCTACGTGTTGATGGCGATCGGGCCGCACAGCCCGGCGGGGCGTTGGTACGAGGCGATCACCTCCAGCACGTTGCCGTTCTCCTTCGCCGGGCTGCTGGTGGCCTCGGTGCTGTACAGCCTGCCGTTTGCGGTGCAGCCGTTCGCGGCGGCGTTCGCGGGGATCGACCGTCGGCTGTTGGAGGCGTCGTGGACGCTCGGCGCGGGCCCCGTGGAAACGTTTCGCCGCGTGGCGCTGCCCGTGGCGTGGCCGGGTGTGCTCACCGGACTGGTGCTGAGTTTCGCGCACACCGTGGGCGAGTTCGGCGTGGTGCTCATGATCGGCGGCAACCTGCCGGGGCGCACGCGCACGGTGTCGGTCGCGATCTACGACCATGTGCAGGCGATGGAGTACGCGGCGGCGAACCGCACGGCGCTGTTGTTGCTGGTGTTCTCCTTTCTCGTGCTCGGTGCGACCTACGGGTTGCAACGGCGGTTCGTGGCGGCGCATCCCGGACGATGAACCCGCAGCTGCTCCTCGATTTCTCGCGCACCTATGAGCGCGGCCCCACCGTGGCGCTGCGGCTGGAAGTGCCGCTCGCACCACCGCGGGTGACGGTGCTCTTCGGGCTTTCCGGTTCGGGCAAGACGACGGCGTTGCGCGCGCTCGCCGGGCTCGACCGCGAGGCGTGCGGCGAGATCCGCTTCGGCGACGAGGTCTGGTGCGCCGCGGCGCGCGGCGTGTTCGTGCCGCCGCAGCGGCGGCGGGTGGGCATGCTGTTCCAGGATTACGCGCTCTTCCCCCATCTCACGGTGCGCGAGAACATCGGATACGGCGGGCGCGGCGCGGGCGCGGCGGCGCGGGCGCGGCGGGTCGACGAGCTGCTCGCGCGGATGGATCTGGGCGAGCTGGCCGAGCGCCGCCCCGGCCCGCTCTCCGGCGGTCAGCGCCCACGCGTGGCGCTGGCGCGCGCGGTGGCGGGCGCGCCGCGAGG
>JAEXPL010000293.1 GCA_023446865.1 Verrucomicrobiota bacterium
CGTCACCGACGTCGGCAGCGTGAAGGGCGAGCTCTGCCGCCGCGCCGGCGCACCCTACGCGGCCGCCGCCGCCGGTCCCGCCTTCGTCGGCTCGCACCCGATGGCCGGTTCCGAGAAATGCGGCCACGAGGCCGGCTGCGCCGAACTCTTCCAAGGCCGTTCCTGTTTCGTCACGCCGTTCGACGACACCCCGCCCGCCGCCGTCGAGACGCTCGTACGTTTCTGGCGCGCGCTCGGTTGCGAGGTCGTGACCATGCACCCGGACCGCCACGACGAGATCGTCGCCCACGTCTCCCACCTGCCGCACCTCGCCGCCGCCTGCCTGTGCGCGCTGCTCTCGGGCAAGAATCCCGATTGGCGCAACCTCGCCGGCCCCGGCCTGCGCGACACCACCCGCGGCGCCTCCGGCGATCCGAAGCTCTGGCGCGGCATCCTCCACGAGAACCGCGACGAGGTCCTCCGCGCGCTCCGCTCCTACCAGGACGAGCTGCAGGCGCTCCACGCCGCGCTGGCCAACCGCAACGACCTCGAGCTCCTCGCGATCCTCGAGCGCGGCAAGGCCTGGCGCGACAAGCTCCGTGTGATTCCATGAGCGCCGCCCTCCCCGCCCTGCTGCCGATCGCGCCCTTCACCCGGCCGGCCGACGGCACCGTGACCTTGCCCGGCTCCAAGAGCCTCACCAACCGCGCACTGCTCCTCGCCGCCCTCTGCGCCGAGCCCGTCGAGCTGCGCGGCGCGCTCTTCAGCGAGGACACCGAGATCATGTCCGCCGCGCTGCGCGAGCTCGGCGTACCCGTGCAGGCCGACTCCGCCGCGCACACCTTCCGCATCTCCGGCTGCTCCGGCCGCCTGCCCGATTCGGAGGCCAACATCCACGTGGGCAACGCCGGCACCGCCGCGCGCTTCCTCACCGCGCTCTGCGCCGCCGCGGGCCACGGCACGTACCACTTCGACGGCGTCGAGGCCATGCGCCGCCGGCCGATGGGCGGCCTGATCGAGGCGCTCACCCAGCTCGGCGCCGAGTTCTCCTTCCTCGGCCAACCGGGCTGTTTCCCCTTCGAGCTGCACGCCAACAGCCTGCGCGGCGGCACCGTCGAAATCGACGCCCGCGAGAGCAGCCAGATGCTCTCCGCGTTGCTCATGGTCGCGCCGCTCTGCGCCGCGCCGCTGCGCATCAAGCTTGTCGGCGGCGTGCGTTGGCCGTTCGTGGCGATGACGCTGCGCCAGATGGCCCAGTTCGGCCAGCCCACCGCCGCGCTCGCCGCCGCCCCGGCCGTCGAGTTCGACGTGCCGTGGGGCCGCACCTTCGCCGCGCCCGCCGCGTACCAGATCGAGCCCGACGCCACCGCCGCCTCGTACTTCCTCGCGCTCCCGCTCGCCACCGGCGGCACCGTGCGTGTCGCCGGCCTGCCCGAGGCGGGCGACAGCCTCCAAGGCGATCTCGCCTTCGCCGAGGTGATCGCCCGCGTCGGCCTTCAGCTCCGCCGCGAGGGCAGCGCGCTCGTCAGCTCGTTGCCCGCCGGCGCGAAGCCCCGTGGGAGCGACGCCGACTTCAACACCTTCTCCGACACCTTCCTCACGCTCGCCGCCCTCGCGCCGCTGCTCGACGGACCGACGACCCTGCGCGGCCTCGCGCATACCCGGAAACAGGAGACCGACCGCGTCGCCGGCATGGCCAAGGAGCTCCTGCGCCTCGGCCAGGAGGTCGTCGAGACCGAGGACACGCTCGTCATCACGCCACGCCCCCTGCGTGCCGCCGAGATCGAGACCTACCGCGACCACCGTTTTGCGATGAGCTTCGGTGTGCTCGGTTGCCGCGACCTCCGCGGCGACGGCCAACCATGGCTCACCGTGCGCGACCCGGCGTGCTGCGCGAAGACCTTCCCGAATTTCTTCGACGTGCTCGCCGGCCTGCGCGCGAGTTCGCACCCCGCGACCATGCACAACGCCCCCGCCACCCTCATCGTCGCCATCGACGGCGGCGCCGCATCCGGCAAGTCGTCCACCTCGCGGGCGCTCAGCGAGCGTTTCCACCTCCTGCACGTCGACACCGGCTCGCACTACCGCTTCGTCACGCACCAGCTGCTCGAGCGCAGCGTGTCGCCAGAAAACGAATCCGCCGTGGCCGCCGCGCTCGCGGCGCTGCCGCTCGGACAACGTGTCGTCGGCCGCAGCTCCGTGATCGAGATCGCCGGCCAAGTTCCCGGCGACGAGATCCGCGGCCCGCGGGTGAACGAAAACGTCTCGAAGTTCGCCGCCGTGCCCGCGGTGCGCCGCTTCCTCCTTGAGTACCAGCGCAGCCAGGCCGCGGTCGCCCGCGCCGGCGGTTTCCGCGGGTTGATCATGGAAGGCCGCGACATCGGCTCGGTGATCTTCCCCGAAGCCGACTTCCGCTTCTTCCTGCACGCCGACCCGGTCGAGCGCGCCCGCCGCCGCGCCGCCGAAGGCCAGACCGATTCGATCGCCGAGCGCGACCGGCTGGACGCCGCGCGCAAGACCGCGCCGTTCGTCTGTCCGGCCGGCGCCACGCCGATCGACTCCACGCACATGAACCTCGCGCAGGTCGTCGATCATCTCGCCGCACTCATCGCCCCGCGCCTCGGCGCGTCGCAGCCATGAAACGCAATCTGCTCTACTGGCTCTGCCGGCAGCTCATCTGCATCGGCTCCGACACGTTCTTCCGGGGCGAGCTTTACGGCGTCGACAACGTCCCGCGCACCGGCCCGCTCCTAATCGCCTCGAACCATTGCAGCCACCTCGACCCGCCGCTGCTCGGCTGCCAGATTCCGCACCAGATCCGTTTCTTCGCGCGCAAGACGCTCTGGAAACCCGGCATCCCCAAGTGGTGGATGGACCACATCGAGTGCATCCCCGTCGACCGTGACGGCGCCGATGTTGGCGCGTTGAAGAAAACCATCGCCGCGCTCGAGAACGGCGACGTCGTCATCCTGTTCCCCGAGGGCACACGCTCGATGGACGGCCAGCTCCAGCCCGCCAAATCCGGCGTGGGCATGATCGCCTGCAAGACCGGCGTGCCGGTCGTCCCGGCGCGCATCTTCGGCTCGTTCGAGGCCTTCGGTCGCAACGCCAAGGTCCCCACGCCCCACCCGGTCTCCTACGTCATCGGCAAGCCGCTCCTGCCGGCCGACTACGACGACCCGGCCGCCGGCAAACAGCGCTACCAGCTCGCTTCTGAGCGGATCATGGCGTCCATCGCCGCGCTTGAGCTGCCCACCCGTCCTCTGCTCTGATTCCCCCTTTCCCATGACCCTGCCACTTCCCCGCTCCATCCTCGTCGTCGGCTCCGGCGGCCGCGAACACGCCATCGTGACCGCCTGCCTCAAGAGCCCCACGCGTCCCCGCGTGCTGGCTGCGCCGGGTAACGGCGGCATCGCCCGCGATGTGAAGTGTTTTCCCGTGCCCGTGGACGATGTCCCCGGCCTGGTCGCCCTCGCCAAGAAAGAGCGCGTGGAGTTCGTCATCGTCGGCCCCGAGGTGCCGCTGAGCCTCGGCCTGGTCGATGCGCTCATCGCCGCCGGCATCCCCGCCTACGGCCCGAAGGCCGACGGCGCCCGCCTCGAGGCGAGCAAGATCTTCACCAAGGAGTTGCTCCTCAAATACAACATCCCGACCGCGCCCGCCAAATTCTTCACCGAGGTCGCCCCCGCCGTGGCCTACCTGAAGACCCGCAAGGCGCCCTACGTCATCAAGGCCGACGGGCTCGCCGCCGGCAAAGGCGTGGTCGTCACCCCCGAGCTCAAGGAGGCCGAGGCCGCCGTGAAGATGATGCTCGAAGGCGGCGCCTTCGGTGCCAGCGGCAAGCGCATCCTCATCGAGGACTGCCTCCACGGTGAGGAGACCT
>JAEXPL010000295.1 GCA_023446865.1 Verrucomicrobiota bacterium
CAGTACCGAAAAGTTGGGGATTCCGGCCTCGATGGTGCCGGCCGGCGGGGCGGGCAGCATGGCTTGGGCACAGAGGGACACACCGAACAGCAACCCTGCCAACCCGAGACCGCGGCGAAGTCGGCCGGTACTGCGAAGGCGCGGGAGCTGGGCTCTGATGGTGCGTTTCATCGATCTCGCGGCCGTATCGGCGGGTGGAATCTGTGTGTGCCTTGTTGCAGGGGGAGCGCGGCTACCCCTTAGGCGGGTATGCCCCCCCGGGGAATTGGAGGTGCGGAACAAGGCGCCGGAGCACGGCGGCGACGGTGTCCGGGGTGAGGGGTTTGGGGACATAGTCGTCCATACCTGCGGCCAGGCAGATCTCGCGGTCGCCGGAGAGGGCGTTGGCGGTCATGGCGACGATGGGGATGCGGTGGGTGAAGCCCGGGGCGGACTCGGCCTCCTTGGCGCGGATGGCGCGGGTGGCCTCGAGGCCGTCGAGGACGGGCATCTGGACGTCCATGAGGACGAGGTCGAAGGGGTCGCGGGCCAGCGCATCGAGGGCTTCCTGGCCGTTGGTGACGAGGGCGGGGGTGTAGCCCAGGCCCTTGAGGAAGCGCAGGGCGACCTTCTGGTTCACGGCGTTGTCCTCGGCGACGAGGATGCGGGCTTGGTGGGGCGTGGTGGCGGCGGCGGGCGCAGTGGCGGCGGCACCGGGCTGGGGGGCGGTGGCCAGCGCGCGCTGGAGCAGGTCGCGCAGGCGGGCCTCGGAGATGGGTTTGAACTCGCAGGCGAACAGGCCGATCTCGCGCATGGTGGCTTCCGGCGGGCGTTCGTCCTGGGAGGTGAGCATGACCATGACGGGGCGGCCGAGAGAGGGCATGGAGTGGACGGTGCGGGCGAGGGAGAGGCCGTCGACCTCGGGCATCTGCTGGTCGAGCAGGAGGAGGGTGTAGGGCTGCTGGGCGGCGGCGGCGCGGGTGAGCTCGCGCAGGGCGGCGGCGGCGGAGTCGACCTCGTCGTAGTGCATGCCCCAGCGGGTGAGGGTGTGGCGGAAGATCTTGCGGTTGGTGGCGTTGTCGTCGACGGCCAGGACACGGTGGTGGGCGAGTTCGGCGACGATGGGCGAAGGCGGCGGGGCGGCGGCCGCGCCCAGCGGCACGGTGAACCAGAACAACGAGCCCTCGCCGGGAGTGCTGACCACGCCGATCTCGCCGCCCATCATTTCGATGAGGCGGCGGCAGATGGCCAACCCCAGGCCGGTGCCGCCGAAGCGGCGGGTGGTGGAGCTGTCGGCCTGGGAGAAGCGCTGGAAGAGGTTGGCCTGGTGCTCGGGGGGGATGCCGATGCCGGTATCCTGAACCTCGATCCGGAAACGGCCCTCGCTGGGCGGGAGGACGCGGAGGACGACCTCGCCCTTCTCGGTGAACTTGATGGCGTTGCCGACGAGGTTGAGGGCGATCTGGCGCAGCCGGACGGGGTCGCCGCGGACTGGACGGGGGGCGGACTCGGCGTAGTCGAGCATGAGCTCGATGCCCTTCTTGCGGGCGGTGGCGGACTGAAGGTCGAGCGAGCGTTCGAACTGTTCGTGGAGGTCGAAGTCGACGTTCTCGAGGGTGAGGTGACCGGCCTCGATCTTGGAGAAGTCGAGCACGTCGTTGATGACGCTCAGAAGCGTCTCGCCGGAGAAGATGAGGGTGTCGACCAGGTCGCGCTGGTCGGCGCCGAGCCGGGTGCCGAGGAGGAGATGACCCATGCCGATGACGCCGTTGAGCGGGGTGCGGATTTCGTGGCTCATGTTGGCCAGGAAGGCGCTCTTGGCCTTATCGGCCGTCTCAGCGGCCTCCTTGGCCGCCTTGAGCTGGGCGTTGGCGTCGTTGAGGAGGGCATTGGAGGCGTTGAGCTGTCGGTTGGCGCGGGCGAGTTCCGCGGTGCGCTGCGCGACGCGCACCTCCAGCTCCCCGGCCAGCTCCCGGTACCGCTCCTCGCTCGCCGCGAGGTCCGCGGCCTTGTGCCGGGTTTCTTCGACCTGGGCGCTGAGGCGGGTGTTGCTCTCCTTGAGTTCGGAGGTGCGGACGCTCACGAGTTGGGCGAGCCGGCGCTTCTCGCGCCGTTCGAGGAACGAGGCGGTCCAGGCGATGGCGCCGACAAGTCCGAGGATGGAGATCGTGTAGATCGAGTACGCCAAGCGGGTGCGGTACCACGGCGGCAACACGGTGAAGGCGATCTGGGCGGGCTCGCCGATCTCGGCGCCCCGCCGCGGCCGCACTTGGAACACATAGTCGCCTTCCTCAAGGCGATTGAGGGTCGTGGTGCCGGAGGTGCCTACCGGTGTCCATCCGCCGGCGCCCCCGGCGATTGTGGTTTCGAAGGTGATGGGCGAGCCCATCGCGGAGCCTGGGGCGGAGAAGTGGATGGCGAGCGAGTTGCTCGCGTAGGGCACCGCCGGAATCCGGCCTCCGGACGGATAGAGCGAACGGTTGTCGGCGGCGGTTTGCACCCGAGTGATGATCGCCCGCAATGGCGGCATCGCCGACTGGGGCATGGCGGGATCGTAACGAAGCATGGCGCTATCGCGGAGCAGCCACACGACCCCATCGGGTTGCGGGATGATGTAGTAGGGCCGGAAGCCGGAGAGGCCGCGCACCGCGGTGCTGCCGCGGTCGGAGACACGCACCACATCCTCGTTGGAGATCATCCAGAATTCCCCCTGCGCGTCGTAGGTGAAGCGCCCGGCGTTGCTCGTCTCGCTCAGGCTCGGGTACTGGCGGCTCAGCTCCTCGTCGAAAACGAAGCGCCCCGTCGCTGGGTCGAGCCGGAGGATGCGGCCCGCTTCGCAGGCCCGGACTTCGCCTTTCAGGAGGAACAGCTGGACCCAGCCTCTGCCGACACCGTGTTCGGGGCCGAAGAACTGGATCCGCATGGTGCCGCCCTGCTCGTAAAGGCGGGCGCACTTGCCCGCGCCCAGTTCGACCCAGCCATCGCCGTTGCGGTCGGAGACTCCGCCGTAGCTGTCGCCGAGTTCGGGAATCGGGACGGCTTCTCGGACATAGCCGGTGCCGGTGCGGCGCACCTGACCGATCTCGCCCGGGGCGCAGTAGAGCCAGCGGCTGCCGTCGGCGTTCGGGGCGAAGAGGCGCATGCCGGCTGGTCCGTCGAGAATGTGGGTCCAGCCGTCGTCCGTGCGGGCGAAGAGCCCAAGGTCGGTCGCGGCGAGCAGGCGGCCGGTGAGTGGGTCGCGCATGAGAGAGTGCACGTTGCGGCCGGTGGGCGAGGCCGGGTCGAATCGAAGGAGGCGCCCCGCGCCATCATAGACTCCGCGGTGGGCCACCCCATCGGCGCAGAGCCACAACTCGTCGCGGTCGCGGGTGGGAAGGGCATAGACGAAGCCGTTGCCGACGAACGGCGAGATGTTCGAGACGGGGGAGGGAAAGTCGATGCGCGCCACGCCCGAGGCGAGCAACGCCCACAGCTCGCCGTCGCGGCCGACGACGAACTGGCGCACGCTGGCGAGGCGGTGGTCGTTTTGCTGCTCGAGCGACTGCACGATCCGGAGTTCCGGATCGAGGAGGAAGACCCCGTGGTTTTCCACCGCGACGGCGTAGAAGCCGCCGGGGATTGCGGCCAAGGCGCTGAGGCGCCGCCCCTCGAACGCCGGCGGCGTGGGCGCGGGGTTAAGGTGGGCGCCGTCGAAGAAGTACAGGCCGCGGCGGCTGGTGGCAACCAGCAGCCGGCCGGGTGCGCTGGGAGCGGTGCCGACAATGGCGCACTCGACGCCCGCGGACGGCGGCGGGATGGCGGGCGCGAGCGAACCGCTCGGGACGATTCGGAAGATCATCCCGTTGCTCAGGTCGCCGACGTAGGTCTTGCCGTCGAGCGCGAAGAACTGGCCAACGACGTTGACCGTGCCGATGAGCTGGATATCCCGCCCAGGGGTCCACATTCCGATGCTGCCGCTCAGTCCGTACCAGATGATCTGTTCGTTGAGGCGCACCCCGAGCGACAGCCCCGGGTGGATGTCGGATTGCGTGGTCGGCAGCGAGCTGACGATCTCGCTATCCCAGGTGCCCTGCTCGGTGAGGCGGATGCGGGCGATTCCGTCGCCGGCACCGTAGAGGAGGTCACCGTTGGGCATCACCAGTGCCCCGAGCGCGCCGGGGGTGAGCTCCGTGCGTTCGCCGGCGAGTTGTTGTCGGGAAAACGCCTCCCAGCGCACGCCATCGCCGATGGCGATCTGTTGCAGGGCGGTGGCCAGCCAGCGGCCATCGGGCAACTGGGTCAGGCCCGAGGGGGGAGAGTCGAGGCCCATCGCCTCGGGCGAGAGCACCACGAAATGGGGCACGCCTGCTTCGATGAGTTTCTGCGCGGGGGCCGGCATCGCAGGCTGGGCGCACAAAGGCTTCGGCAGTCCCGCGAGACACAGGCAGGCGAGCGACACCACCAGACTCGGGAACAGACGCTGCAGAAGGGGGGGAAGGCGGAACGGCATGAATCGCCCTGTCCATCGGCAAAGATGGCGGGTGGTTTACCGTAACTATCGGACCGGGGGCGCGTTCGAACGCCGCAGAGGCTAGAGCCGCGCCATCTCGACCACGACTGCCGCCACGAGGTGTTTCTCCAGATAACGGAAGGTGGACTGGCCGTGGCCGTCGATGCCCCACGGGCGACCCCAGGAGTTGCGATAGATGAAGCGGATATCGTCCGGATTGTCCGTCTTCTTGGTGAAGCCGACGAGGACGACGGCATGGGTGGCGCTGCTGAGCGGGACCTGCTCGGACAACATGCCGTTGCGGATGCTTCTCCAGTTTGGCCACTCGATATCGACGATCACGGGAACGCCTTCGCTGAGCAGGTGCATGATGTTGCGTAGACACGCGCTCGCCGGGACGCCTGGGACGGGCTGCGTGGAGATCCGCCGGAACCGTCGCGCGTCCGCGATGCGCTCCTCGGTGGGTTCGGTAATGGCACGGGCGACCACGCGAAGCCCGTCCTGGGGTTCGCTGATGGTCTCGAAATGGAGGTACTTCACTTCCTTCTCTTCAGGCGCCAACCCGTAGGCCCGGACCGCCGCCAACACTTCTTCGAGGGTGTAACCGATCTCGGGATTCCCCGGGGACGCCCCGTGGTCCCCCGCGGCGTTTTCTTTTTCGGCGGGGTCGGTGATGTCGGCGAGGTGGCGCCGTTTGCCCTTCTCCAGCCCGGCCACTTTGCCCGTGGCCCAAAGCAGGTAGTTCGGGGACAGGGGCTCGCTCTTGCCGGCAACCTGGGCGTTCTCGTACTCGAGGGCGCTGAGCACGGCGTGGACCGCGCAACTCGGCGTTCCGCCCTGGTCGCGCAAGAGCAGCTGGTACTCCTGGAATTTCGGGCGCAGATCGATCTCGGGCGTCGTGACCGGGGTGCCGAACTTGGCCATGGCGCGCTCGATCGGGGTGTCCTTGCCCCGCGGGGTGACCGGGGTTTTGCGGGCGGTGGCCGCCTCGGTTTTCTTCTTCTCCTGCTCGAGTTGGCGGGCGCGTGCAGCCTCCGCGGACTGGCGTTCCTGGGCTTCGGCCTTAGCGGGGTCATAGCCGAACTGTTCCTGCAACTCCGGCGACAATGTCGTGAACGGTACCTGGGCGATGCCGCCGTCGTGTTTGATGGTGATGGCGGTCGGTGACACGGAGAGCACCTTGACCGAGCGATACGAGCCGCCCTTGGTCTCCAACGTCTCGAAGGTGGCGCCGACCTGCGCGGACAACTCCACGGCCGCCCCGCAGAGCGCCCCGAGAAGGATCCAGGACCGGAGCCAACGACGCAGAGACAAGGGACGAATCATCGAGGATGTGCTCATGGGGTGCTCCCGCCACCGCAGGATATTGAATTCCTAGCGACGCGAGTCACTGGCACAAGGCCGATATGCCCGCCTCGACGCGGGTGGGGGCGTGAGAGGCGACGCCCGGCTCAGCAGTACACCATGCCCATCGCCTTGCGCACGGCGGCGAGGGTGGCCTCGGCCTCGGCGTTGGCGCGCTCGGTGCCGCGCTTGACCACGCCGGCCACGTAACCGGGGTCCTTCGCGAGCTCGGTGCGGCGGGCGCGGAGCGGGGCGAGGGTGGCGTTGAGCGTCTCGGTGAGGAGCGCCTTGAGTTTGCCCGAACCGCCGTCGCCGATCTCGGCGGCGATCGCCTCGGGCGCGCGGCCGGTGCAGAGGGAGACGAGGCGCAGCAGGTTCGCCACCTCGGGGCGGGTCTCGGGCTCGAAGGTGATCTGGCGGTTGCTGTCGGTCTTGGCGCTCTTGAGGAGCTTCGCGGTCTCCTCGGAGGTGGCCTTGAGCATGACGGCGTTGCCGCGGCTCTTGCTCATCTTCTGGCCGCCATCGAGGCCGAGGATGACGGGCGTCTCGGAGAGCAGCGCGTCCGGCTCGGGGAAGACGGCGGGCTCGGACGGGAAGCGAGTGTTGAAGCGGCGGGCGAGTTTGCGGGTGAGCTCGAGGTGTGGGAGCTGGTCCTTGCCGACGGGGATGATGTTGCCCTTGACCGAGAGGATGTCGGCGGCCTGGTGCACCGGATACGTGTACATCAGGGCGTTGATCTGACGCAGGCTGGCGGCGCGGATCTCCTCCTTCACCGTCGGGTTGCGGTCGAGCTCGGGCAGCGAGACAAAGGTGAGGAAGGGCAGCAGGAGCTGGTTGAGCGCGGGGACGTGCGAGTGCGGGAAGATGAACGTGCGGCCGTTCTCCGGGTCGAGGCCGGCGGCCAGGTAGTCGAGGACGATCTCGCGCACGTTGGCGGCGACGTTGTCGGCCGTGTCGCGGTCGGTGAGCACCTGGTAGTCGGCGATGACGATGAAGGTGGTGACGCCCAAATTCTGGATGCGCACGCGGTTCTGGAGCGAACCGAAGAGGTGGCCGATGTGGAGCGAGCCGGTCGGGCGGTCGCCGGTGAGCACGCGGTACTTGGGCGGGTTGGCCGGGATGTCCTTCCAGAGCGCGTCGCTGCGGCGGACCGCGGCCTGGAACGTGTCGGAGGAGATCACGGTCTCGTCGGCGGGCTGGGACTCGGGGGCGGGAGTGGCGGGCTGCTCGGTGGACATGGCGGAAAGGGAATGAAGGAAAGAGGGAGGGAGGGAAGAGGGAATGTGGGAATCAGGAAATCAGGAAATGCAGGGTGGCTTCAGCCCGGAGCGCGCCTACGGAACCGACAGAAGGAAACGAAGGGAACGAAGTTCGGTTTGTGCGCATCGGGTGACGGCAAGGCGCGCGGAGAGCGCGCGGCCCGCTGACGGGCGTTGGGTCGCGGAGGGGCGAAGGGGGATCGACCGGGGCAACGCCAAGGGCGCACCTTTGCGCATGTTCTCCGGCTGATCGCCTCCGGAGCGGCGGGCGGCGGCACCCGCCGGGCAGGAGAAGGCGCCCAGATGATGTCAACCAATGGTTGATCAGCGCTCCGGCGCCGCGGGGGCTGTCGCGAGTCGACTTGCGGTTGCCGCGGCCCGGCGACCGGGTTGTTCTTGCCCGCGATGAGCCCGACCCAGCACGAAGAGTCCGATCTCGCGGCGGAGGAGGCGCGGCGGTGGCGCGTGAACCTGATCGCGCCGCCGGTGTGCGTGGCGGTGGCGTGGGTGCTGGCGCAGACGCCGTTCGCGTTCCTGCTGCGGGGTTTTCAGGTGTGGGTGCACGAGTTCGGGCATGCGACGGTGGCGTGGTTCACCGGGCGACGGGCGCTGCCGCTGCCGTTCGGCTGGACGAACGTGGAACCGGAGTTCTCCCGGTTCGTCTACTTCGGTGTCCTGTTTTTGCTGACGGTGCTCTTCGTCGCCGGATGGCGGGAACGCAAGATCTGGCCGATGGTGATCGCGGTGGCGCTGGCCGGTTTGCAGTACTGGACGACGTGGCGCTGGCCGGAGGCGCGGCAGCAGTTCTGGTTCTCGTTCGGCGGCGTGGCCGGGGAGTTCGTGCTGAACGCACTGGCGATGATGCTCTTCTTTGTCGAGCTGCCGGAGAAGTTCCGGTGGCCCACGGTGCGGTACGTCTTCCTCTTCCTCGGCGCGGCCTGCTTCATCCTCAGCTTCACGTTCTGGAAGCGCGTGTACCACGGGCTGGAGCCGTTGCCGCTCGGCACGCTGGTCGGAGGGGAGGACGACGCCGGCGGCGACATGAACATCCTGATCGACGACTTCGGCTGGAGTCCCGCGCAGATCCGGCGGACCTACCACTTGCTCGCGGTGGGCTGCGCCTGGGCGGGCGTTGCCGTCTATGTGCTCGCGGCGTGCCGCGCCGGGCGCGCGGTCGAGTGGGTGCTCAACCGCGTGTTCGCGCGCGGCGAGGCGGCGGCGGGGGAGTAGTGGCGGCCCTGATCAGCTCGATACGACGGCGCGAGCGCACGACCGGTGCTTGCTGCAGGCCACCGCGCTGAGGTGGCCCGGCTCGGACGAGTCCGGGCGCCGCCCCGGCCGGCGGGAATCGGCGCAAGCCGAGTCCCTCGTGCGGATTCGGGCGGCGGCTCCGCCAGAATGGTTTTGCCTGCGGTCGGAGCGGTACCCAGCGTCGGGTCGTGCAACCTCACGCGGGGGACATACCCTGGCGGCGCGCGGCGCGGAAACTCGCCGTCCGTCTCGCCCTCGGCCACGCACTCGACGCCACGGCGACGCCGTTGGTGGTCGCGGCGGCGGCGGGCGCTTGTTCCCTTCTGCTCGCGCGCGGCGGCGTGTTGCCGGATGGCGTCGCGCTCGGGGTCGGCGGCGCCGGTCTGGTCGCGGTTGGTTCGCTCGGTTGGCGCGCGATGCGGCGCTGCGGTGACCTGAAACCGGTCGCGCTCGCCCGGCTCGATGCCGCGCTCGGAGCCCGGGAT
>JAEXPL010000330.1 GCA_023446865.1 Verrucomicrobiota bacterium
CACCAACTGCATCGCGCGTCGGCGGGCCGCGCCGAGCTGTTCTTTGGTCATTTTGCGTCCGTCTTCCTTCATGACCTCAAGCACAGCACATTTCAGAAAGAGGCGCTATCATTTTGCCGGATTAATAGCTAGAAGTCAGAAGCACCAGCCATGATCTGTCGACGGATGTGCGATCCAAAGATACAAGCCCAAGAGAGCATGCATCTGGCTCTTGACGGAAGGGTCTCGGTGCTGGCGGGGGTACCGGCGTCCGCGCGCGGGGGCGCGGAGCAGAATCGCTGCTCTTGCGCGCAGCGCCACATCGCGCGTGGTATCACGCCGTCTTCAGCACGCTGCCGAGGAGCTCGACGCTCTTGGCGAGGTCGGCGGGGGTGGCGGTGAGCGGCGGGAGGAAGCGGATGGTGTTGTTGCCGGCGAGGGGGCAGAGCATGCCGGCGGCGCGCAGCTTCGCGTTGAAGGGCGCGGGATCGGCCTGGAAGCCGAGGCCGACCATGTAGCCGAGACCGCGGACTTCCTTCAGCGTCTTCGGGAAGTCGGCGACGAGCTGCGCGAGCGCGGCGTGCCACGCGGGGGCGTTGCGGCGCACGTTGCCCATGAGGTCTTCCTTCTCGATCGTGTCGATCACGGCGAGCGCGGCGGCGCAGGCGAGCGGCGTGCCGCCGAAGGTGGTGCCGTGCGAGCCCGGCTGGAAGTATTCGGCGAACGGTTCGCGCACCCAGATCGCGCCGATGGGCATGCCGCCGCCGAGGCCCTTGGCCATCGAGAGGGCGTCCGGAACGATGCCGTAGTGCTGGAAGCCGTAGAACTGGCCCGTGCGGCCGATGCCGCATTGGACCTCGTCGAGCAGCAGCAGCAGGCCGCGCTCGTCGCAGAGTTTGCGCAAGCCGACGAGAAACTCGGGCGTGGCGGGCGTGACGCCGCTCTCGCCCTGGATCGGCTCGACGAGGATGGCGGCGGTGGAGTCGTCGACGAGGTCGACGAAGCTCTGGAGGTTGTTGAACTCGCCGGCGGCGAAGGTCTCCACCATCGGGCGGAAGCCCTTCTGGATCTTCTCCTGCACGGTGGCGCTCATGCTGCCGAAGGTGCGGCCGTGGAAGGCGTTCTTGGCGACGAGGACCTTGAAGCGTTTCCCTTCCTCGTGCGTGGTGTTGTAGCCGTGGAGGCGGGAGAGCTTGATCAGCGCCTCGTTGGCCTCGGCGCCGCTGTTGCAGAAGAAGGCGCGGCCGGGGCCGGCCTGCTGCACGACCCGGCGGGCGAGCTCGCCCTGGAGTGGGTTGCGGAAGAGGTTGCTCACGTGGACGAGCTGCGCGGCCTGCGTCTGCACGGCCTTGACCCACGCCGGGTGCGAGTGGCCGAGGGCGGTGACGGCGATGCCAGAGGTGAAGTCGAGGTACTCGGTGCCGCGATCATCCCAGACCCGGCAGCCCTCGCCGCGCACGAGCGTCAGGGCGGCGCGGGCGTAGTTCTTCATCACGTAGGCGTCATAGTGCGCCTCGGTGGCCGCGGCGGCGACGGCCGGAGCGGGAGCGAAGGTCTGGTTGTTCATGCGGATTTCGGAATGCGGATTGCGGAAAGGGAGGACGGTACGGGAGGCGATGGCTGGCGCCGGGAGGGAGACTGAGCGATCCGGAGCGAATCTGGAACTCAGGAAATCAGGAAACGGAATATCGCCGGGCGATGGCGCGGCGGGCGGTGCGATGCAGTGCGGGGCCGGGCCGGATTCACCGAAGCCGACTACAGGAGTTGGCGACGACTCATCGTCGCAGAAGGATTTCCTGCTGGAGCATGTGCATCGGTTGTTGGAACGGAACAGGCGGCGCGGAGTTCAATGCCGGCGCCGCCTGCGGAGGAATTCGGAAGACGAAATGTCGAAATCAAGGAATCAGGAAACGGAATGAGGAGCGCCAGTGGTAGGGCGATCTCTCCGAAACCGCCGCGGACGTTTCGGAGACGCGTCCCTACCGCGGCTGCCCGGAGTCGCGGCCTAATGAACGCGCCCGAGGCGCGTTCATCCCTGCACGATCTCGGTGCCGATGCCCTTGTCGGTGAAGATCTCGAGCAGGAGGCTGTGAGGGAGGCGGCCGTCGATGAAGTGAACGCGTTGCACGCCTTCCTCGAGGGCGCGCACGGCGCTGGCGACCTTCGGGCGCATGCCCTTGTCGATCACACCTGTCTTCTTCAGGCCATCAACCTGGCTGACCTTGAGCGTCGAGATGAGTGAGTTCGGGTCGGACGGGTTGGAGAGCAGGCCGGGGACGTCGCTCATGTAGACGAGGCGGCGGGCATTGAGCGCGGCGGCGACGCGCCCGGCGGCGACGTCGGCGTTGATGTTGTAGGGGTGGCCGGCCTCGTCCTCCGCGACGGGAGAGATGACGGGGATGAGGCCCTCGGAGATCTCCTTCTTGATGACCTTCACGCGTACCTCGGTGACATCGCCCACGAAGCCGAGGTCGACGGTGTTGCCGTCGTCGTCGACGGTGAGCTTCTCGCAGAGGAGCACGCTGTCGCCAGGAAGGCCCGACGGCTTGCCGCGGGCGAGGGCGATCGCGTGGCAGACATCCTTGTTCACGATCTCGTCGAGGGTACGCTTGACGATCTTGATCGTGGCGTCGTCGGTGACGCGCATGCCGTTGACGAAGTTGGCCTTCAGGCCGGACTCGGCCATGGCCTTGGTGATGGCCTTGCCGCCGCCGTGCACGACAACGACGTGGATGCCGACGGCCGCGAGAAACGCGATATCCACGGCGACGCGGTTGCGCACCTCGGGGTTGGGGTCGTCCATGAAACTGCCGCCGTACTTCACCACGAAGGTCGAGCCGCGGAAGTCTTGGATGTAGGGGAGGGCCTCGAGGAGCACCCGGGCTTTCGCCGTGATTTCAGCAACGTCCATTTCGGATCAAAGGCACCCCGCGCACGCCAACCGCGCCGCGGAGGCGGCGTTGTGTGTCGGTGTGGCGAAGACAATCGCGGGCGTGCTCACTGTTGAAAGGGCACTGGTCCTAGGGGCGCGCCGCCATGCTGACCAGAAAAAACCCGGGCGGTGGCGACCGACGGCCTCGGGGTGTCGTCGGCCGGCCGCCTCATCGATCGAGCAATCCGGTCACCCGAAGACTAGCCGGCGTGCGTGGCCGGTGAGGATCGAGACGACGGGGTGGGTGATCTTCCGCTCGGCGGTGATGGCGTAGAACTCCTCGCGGCAGTTCTCGGCGGCGCCGATCTCGCGCAGACCGTAACGGTCGATCGCCTCCTGGACGACAACGCTGGGCACGGGGACCACTCCCTGTTCCTGCGCGGCCATCACCTTCATCAGCGCGAGGTCCTCGAACTCGGCGACGACGCGGGGCGCGATCTTCCGGGAGCGAAACCACGCCTCCAGGGCGCGGCGCAGGGGGGAGTTCTCGATCGGCAGCAGCGCCGGGGCGTCGTCGAGCGACTTCGGGAAGCCGCGGCGCAGGCGTTGGGCCAGCGACGGTGCGGCGCAGAAGGTGACCGCCGACTCGCCGAGCCGGTGGTTGAAGGCGCGGAACTTCACGCTGCTCGACGCCGGTTCGTCGGCGAGGACGATGTCGAGGCGGTGCGTGCCGAGCTGGGCGAGCAGCTCGTCGATCTTGCCTTCGCGGCAGACGAGGTGCACCGCGGAAAGCTCGAGCGCGGGCTTGAGAATCTCGTAGGTGACGAGCTTGGGCAGCGAGTCCGCGACGCCCACGTGGAGCTTGAGCGCGCGCTCGGTGGGGCGCTGCTTGAGCGAACTCACGAGGTCGTTGCCCAGGCCGAAGATCTCGTCGGCGTGGCGCAGCGCGATCTGGCCGGCGTCGGTGAGGACGTTGCGGCGGCCGCTGCGCCGGAAGAGCTTCACGTCGAGCGCCTCCTCGAGCTCGCGGATCTGGGCGGAGATCGACGGTGGGGAGACGTGGAGTTTGGCGGCGGCCTGCTGGAGGCCGCCCTCCCGGGCGACGGTCCAGAAATAGCGCAGATGGTGGTAGTTCAGCCATTCCATGGTGGTCCAATCGGTTAGGGTAATCCTAAACGAAAGCAAGAAAACGGGTATTAGTCGAAATAAGCGGCCCGCGGTATGGTGCGCCGTCCACCAATCCGACCTCCGCAATCAACGATCCACTGATCCTATGAAGCTCATCGTTCAACACGCCAACCTCCGCGCCTCCGAACGTCTCGATCGCTGGATCGAGGAGTGTCTCGCGGGCCTGCTGCCGCTGGTCCGGATCGAGGAGGCGCGCGTGCGCCTCGAATACGTGCCCGCGGCGAGCCCGGCCTACCGCGCCTCCGCCCACCTGCTCATCCCCGGCCCGGACCTCCGGTTCGAGGCGGTCGACCACACGCCGCAGAACGCCTTCGCGAAGGTGCTCGCTCAGCTCAAGGCCGGCGCGATCCACCGTGCGGCCCGGCGCCTGCGCAAGAACCTCCTCGCCCCGCGCCTGACCGTCCACGGTCGCGTCGCCGGCTCCCGCAACTGATCGCCCCTTCCGCACTCTCGGCTCCTCCTCGATGACCACGACCTTCTGGCTCTGGACCGGCTTCAACCTCTTCGTCCTGGTGATGCTGGCGATCGACCTCGGCGTCTTCCACCGGAAGTCCCACACGGTGGGCTTCAAGGAGGCGCTCGGGTGGACCGCCACCTGGATCACCCTCGCGCTGTGCTTCAACGCCGGCGTCTGGTACTTCGCCGGCGGCCCGAAGGCCCTCGAGTTCCTCACCGGCTACGTGATCGAGTACTCGCTGAGCGCGGACAACGTCTTCGTCTTCGCGATGCTCTTCGCGTACTTCGCGGTGCCCGCGCAGTACCAGCACAAGGTCCTGTTCTGGGGCATCCTCGGGGCGCTGGTCATGCGCCTGGGCATGATCCTGCTCGGCACGGCGCTGATCACCAAGTTCGCCTGGATCATCTACGTGTTCGGCGCGTTCCTGATCTTCACCGGCATCAAGATGCTGCTGAAGAGCGACGAGGAGATCCATCCCGAGCGCAACCCGCTCGTGCGTCTCTTCAAGCGGTTCATGCCGGTGACACCCCAGTTCCGCGGCGACCGCTTCTTCGTGCGAGAGAGCGGTGTGCTCTTCGCCACCCCGCTCTTCGTGGTGCTGCTCCTCGTCGAGTTCAGCGACGTGATCTTCGCGGTCGACTCGATTCCGGCGATCTTCGCCGTCACGAGCGACCCGTTCATCGTATACACCTCGAACGTCTTCGCGATCCTCGGTCTGCGTTCGCTCTACTTCGCCCTCGCGGGGATGATGGACAAGTTCCACTACCTCAAGACCGGCTTGGGCATCGTGCTCAGTTTCGTGGGCGTGAAGATGCTCCTGGCCCACACCGCCTACAAGATCGACACCCTCGTCTCGCTCGGGGTGATCGTCGCGATCCTCGCGACCTCGGTCGCCGTCTCCCTCCTTCGCCCGCGGAAGGTGGAACCTGCCGCGGCCGGACGCGTCTGATCCGCCACACTCTCCCCCTTTCACTCCCAACTACCCATGACCAACCAACTCACTCGTCTTCCCGCAGCCCTCGAACGCCACCTGGTCTCCAGCCGCCGCGCCGGTTTGGCCGGGGTCGGCCGCTTCATCGAACAGGGCGCCGCGCTCGTCGACGCCGAGGCGCTCGCGATGCTCCGCGAACAACGTCTCCCGTTGCAGCTGCGCATTGCCGCCCTCGGCGACTCCGAACGGCTGCGCGGCCGGCTGGAGTTGCTCGCGGCGGTCTTCGACGAGGCCGCCGCTGGCGCGCCGATCGCGCCGCAGGCCCTGCGCGAGATCGCGTTCGCGCTGCTCTACTTCATGCGCAACGCCGATCGGATTCCGGACTCCGTGCCGCAGGTCGGTTTGCTCGACGACGCCGTCGTCGCCCAGTTCGTCCTGCAACGCCAGGCGGCGGCCGTCGGCGTGTGGGCACGGCGCCGCGGTTGGGCGCTGCCGGCCGAGGCGGCCTGAGTCGCCGTGCGTCTCGGATCCCCGCCCACGCCATCACTCGGCCCGCCCTCCGGCTTCCCGCCGGTCGGGCGGGCATGATGACGGAGATCGAGAGCTGCAGGTGCTGCTGCCACGCAGCCGAGCATGAGCCGAGCTTCTACCGCTGTCATTTGGCCCCGGTGACGATTGCCTCGCGGGACCTCCTGTACCCATTCTCCCCTCGCGCATGAACCGCAACGAACCTTCCGTCTCTCCTCGTCCGGCCTGGCCGGGCTTGGCGCTCTGGTTGCTCGCCTGTTTCGCCGCGCCGGCCCTGTCCGCGTGGGCGCGGCCCGACGCTTGGTATGCCGCGCTCGCGAAGCCGTCCTGGAACCCTCCGAGTTGGATCTTCGGTCCGGTCTGGACGACGCTCTACATCCTCATGGGCTGCGCGGCTTGGCTGGTGTGGCGGCGCGGCGGCTGGCGGGCGCAGCGACGGCCGCTCGGCTGGTTTGTCGCCCAGCTCGCGCTCAACGCCCTGTGGACGCCGCTCTTCTTTGGCCTCCACCGGATCGATCTCGCCCTGGCGGAGATCCTCGTGCTCTGGGTGGCCCTTGTCGCGACCATCGCCGCCTTCGCGCGCACGAGCCGCGTCGCCGCGTGGCTGCTCGCGCCCTACCTCGCCTGGGTCTCGTTCGCGTCCTTCCTCACCTTCACTCTCTGGAAACTCAACTCATGAACACTCCGCTTCGTCGCACTGTCCCGTTCCTCCTCATGTCGCTCGGCCTCGGCGGCACCGCCGCCTTTGCCCAGCCGGCTGATCGAGGCGCCGGCTTCGAATTGTCTGCCCGCTACAGTCACACCGCCGACTCCGCTCTCGACGGCGCCGGTCCGGCGGCTGATGTCGGCGTGGATTCCTACAGCCTTGGCCTGCGTGCCCGAGCCCCGCTCGGCGAACGCACCCAGCTGCTGTACGGACTCGAGTGGACGCGGCACGAGTTGGACCTCGCGGGCACGACATGGCTGCCCGAAACCCTGAAGTCACTCGCCGCCCCGGTGGGAGTGTCTCACTCCTTCGAAGACAAGTGGCGGTTGCTCGTCACGATGACGCCCCGCATCGCCGGCGCGGATGGCACTCTGTCCTCGGCCCGGTTCGATCTGCCGGTGTTGGCGCTAGCCAGCTACAAGACGAGTCCTGAGCTCACCTGGAGCTTTGGTCTGCGCTACGGCCCGCGCTCGGACATTGCGGTGTTGCCGATCGCGGGAGTCGTGTGGCAGTTCGCCCCAGAGTGGGAACTCAAAGTCGCGTGGCCGGAGTCGGGTGTGAGTTGGCGCGCAACCGAGCAACTCATGCTGCGGGCTGTTGTGACGATCAACGGCGGCGACTATCGCCTCGGCCACGATCCACGTGCGACTGCTGAACAGGTCGGCCCGTCGCTGGCGGACACCTGGCTCGAGTACCGCGAGATCCGCGCTGGCTTCGCCGTCGAGTACGCCTTCAGTCGGGCGTTGAGCCTGCGGGCGGATGTTGGCCAGGTGGTCAGTCAGAAATTCGAGTACGTCGACCGCGACCTGAAGTGGAGCGGCGAGAGCCCGGTCTACTTCGGGTTCAGCGTGGTCGGTCGGTTCTGATTCACGGAGGGCGCGGACAGCCCGAGCGCTTGCGATCGCCCGAGCGGCCCGCAAGCGCCGGGACCTGGTCAGCGTTGCCGTGGCGTTTCGCCGCGGTGGCTGTCGGCGAGCGGGGATGGCGTCGCGGCACCGTCCGGCTGCGGGGGGCGGGCGGCGGTGTCGGCTTCGAGGTCGAACTCGACGCCGGCGCGGCGCAGCTCCGCCTCGAGCGGCTGCACGAACAACGCATCCAGATGGTCGAGGCGGAAGGTGACATCGAGCGCGTTGGTGTCGCGGAGGTAGGCCACAGCGTCGGCGAGTTCCATGAGTTCCTCGTCGCTGAAATGCTCCTCGACCACGGACTGGCTGCCCTCGAGTGCGGAGAGCGAAGCCCAGAAGCGTTCCTCGGCGGCATCGGGCTGGCGCAGTTGCACGAGCCCGCGGAGGCGGGCGCGGCGCACGCGCTCGGCGAGGTGCCGCAGCGTGAGGAAAGCCTGGGCCAGGTTGGCCAGCCGGGCTTGTTGGAGAATGGCGCGATGGGAGTCGAGAAGCTTGGAGATTTTCATGGGAGGAGAATTCCGCACTGGTTGACCTGCACTCATGGTTTCCCCCGGTGGACCGTGGTGCGCTGCGCGAGCGAAGCGGATCACGTGACCCCGGGGCCTGCTTTGGCGTCGGCGGTCGAACCTCGGTGCGCGGGAGAAGGGCGCGCTCTGCGGATGCAGTTGCGAGGCACGGACGCTGACGCCGCGATGCTGACACCTGATCGATTCAGTCTTCTGGCAACGACCT
>JAEXPL010000334.1 GCA_023446865.1 Verrucomicrobiota bacterium
CCGGCGCCGTGGTCGCGCAGCCGGCCTGGAACACCGCCGCACACAGGGCGAGCAGCAGAGCATGGCGGCAGGCGGGGACGGGAGGCGTCATGGCTGGGTTGCTGGCTCGGATGGCGCGACGACCCGGCAGGGCAGCAACGCGGCGTCCTGCATGCCATGGATGATCTTCTTGTCGGGCGGGCAGAAGGTGGCGAGCGCACCGCCGAGCCGGGCCTTGCCGCCGGTCACAAAATAATACGGACAGAGGCGCAACCGGCCCTCGTGCTCATGGGCGTGGCCGTGGGCGTCGAAGAGCGGGTGTTTCCCGCGGCGCGGCTTGCGGTAGCGCTGGAGGAGGTGGAGGTGAGTGCCGGCACGGGCGATGGCGCCGTCGAGCGCGGCCTGCCATTCCTCACGCGAGCAGTCGCTGCCGAGGGTGACGCTGCGCGCGCCCCACGCCGTCTCGTCGTAGCCGGAGATCTTGATGATGAGGTCGCGTTCCTTCTGCGAGGCGGCGGCGAGCTGGCGCCAGTCGTAGATCGGCCGGCCCCCGACCTGCGGCGCGTCGAGCACGGCGCTCGGTGGGAGCGGCGCCGGGTCGATCGCCCACGACTCCGGAATCAGGTCACGCAACGTGCGCAGCGCGCCGCGGGAGAGGTTCTCCGCCCAGAAGTCCTGGAGCAGGTGGTGGTGGAAGAGCGCGAGGGCCAATTTCTCCTCCTGGAACGGCCGCAGCGGCGGCGCGATCGCCACCTCGCCGCCAGCCCACGCCTCGAGCAAATGCGGCGCGCAGGCGACGTTGGGCAGGTCGAAGAGTTCGAAGAAGCGGTAGACGACATCAATGCGCTCGGGCGTGCCCTCGCTGTCGAAATAAACGGCGCCGCTGAGCGGGAAAACCTGCTCGGGCCGCAGACACACGACACGCCGGCCGCGCAGCTGAAGCTGCGTGGCGAGCCACTCCATCTCGGGCCGGTAGGTCGCGGCCTCCTCGCTGACGACGAGCGCGATGGTCGGATTCGGCTTGGTCGGCGCGAGCGCGGCCAGCGCCGCGTAGAAACCGTCGATCATCGCATCGCCCGCACCGAGCACGCCGCCGGTGGGCGCGTAGAGACGGTTGAGAAACGCCGTCAGGCCGATACCGCCGGGCACGGAGTCGAGCTCGGTGAGCGCCCAGCCCTCGTCGGTGAGGAGCAGGTCGGGGCGCAGGACCGGCGGCAGCGCGCCACGCTGGCGGGCGTCGCGGGCGTGGGCGAGCAGGCCGGGCGGTTTGCCGCGGTCGAGGTATTCAGCCACCCAGGGCGCGAGCAGCGGCTTGTTGCGCAGGAGATTCTTCCCGGCGTGCGAACGCAGGTAGAGGCTCTCGAGCGCCTGGTGGAACTCGAGGCAGGCCTGCCCGATCTGCTCCAGCTCGGTCGCCTGCGCCGGGGTGAGCGGCCAGGCCGAGGGCGAGAGCCGCCACGTCTTCGCCTCGAAGAGCGGCTGCGCGTCGAGCGCGGAGCGGATGGCGGCGTGGGTGAGCATCGGGCAGGAAGTCAGAATGCAGAATGGAGAAGGCAGAGCGACAGAACGGCAAAGGTCCCGGACCGAGGCGCACCGCAGCGGTGATCTGGGAGTTCTGCACTCATCATTCTGCGTTCCTCCTTAGCGCGCCGCGCGCGCCTCAGTCCTCCATCTTGATGTCCTTGTTGCGGTGGCGCGGGGAGCCGGCGCGCAGCCAGCCGTTGACGAAGCGGTCGAGGTCGCCGTCGAGCACGGCGTCGACGTTGCTCGTCTCCACGCCGGTGCGCAGGTCCTTGACCATCTGGTACGGCTGGAGGACGTAGCTGCGGATCTGGCTGCCCCACCCGATCTCGCCCTTCTCGCCGTAGAAGCGCTCCATCTCGCTGCGCTGCTCGTCGAGTTTCTTCTCGTAGAGGCGGGCCTTGAGCACGCTCAGGGCGCTGGCGCGATTCTTGATCTGCGAACGCTCGTTCTGGCAGACGACCACCAGCCCGGTCGGGATGTGCGTGATACGCACGGCGGAGTCGGTGGTGTTGACGCCCTGGCCGCCCTTGCCGGAGGAGCGGTAGACATCGACGCGGATGTCGGTCTCGGGAACGTCGATGTTGATGTCCTCGTTGATCTCCGCAATCACGTCGACCGCGCAGAAGGAGGTGTGGCGGCGCTTGTTGGCGTCGAACGGACTGATGCGCACGAGACGATGGACGCCGCGCTCGGCCTTGGCGTAGCCGTAGGCGTTCTCGCCCTTGATGAGCATGGTGGCCTTCGTGATACCGGCCTGGTCGCCGGCCTGCACGTCCTGCAGCTCCACGGTGAAGCCGCGGCGCTCGGCCCAGCGGTTGTACATGCGGAAGAGGATGTCGGCCCAGTCGTTGGACTCGGTGCCGCCGGCGCCGGACTGGATCGAGAAGATGGCGTTGTTCTTGTCGAACTGGCCGGTGAGGAAGGAGGCGATCTCGAGGTCGTCGAGCTCGGTGACCATCGCCGCAACCGTCGACTCGAGCTCGTGCTCGTACAGCTCCTTCTCGGCGGGCGTGGCGGCCTCGACGAGTTCGAGCATCACGGCGAGATCGTCGACCTTCTTCTGGAAGGCGACGACGGGCAGGACGGCCTTCTTCATGCCGTTGAGCTTGGCGATGTGCGCCTGCGCCTTCTCCTGGCTGTCCCAGAAGGTAGGGGCGCCCATCTGGCCCTCGAGCGCCTCGATCTCACGCTGCTTCTGTTCGCAATTGAGGAAACGCCACAAGTGGCCGCTGCGCCGCTTGAGGCTGTCGATGTGCGAGAAAGTTTCAGGAGCGATCATGGCGAAGCGCCGAGGACATGCACCCGCTCCCGCGCGCGCAACCGTGAAGTGCACCGGACGGCCGGTCATTCCGCGGCCAGCGAGATCACCGGATCGACCTGCGCCGCCCGGCGTGCCGGCCACCAACAGGCCAGTCCAGCCACCCCCAGGAACAGAAGTCCCGCCGCCGCCAACATCGTCGGATTGGCGGTGCTCGCACCGGCCAGCAGCGAGCCGAGCGTCCGCCCCGCGGCAACCGCGGCCACCGCCCCGACCGCCACCC
>JAEXPL010000336.1 GCA_023446865.1 Verrucomicrobiota bacterium
GCTCGCCGGCGCGGGCGGCCTCGATGGCGGCGTTGAGCGCGAGCAGGTCGGTCTGCCGCGCGATCTCCTCGATGATCGAGATCTTCTGCGCGATGTCCTTCATCGCCTTCACCGTCTGCGCGACGGAGGTGCCGGCCTCGGTGGCGTCCTGCGCGGCCTTGGTCGAGATCTTCTCGGTCTGGCGGGCGTTCTCCGTGTTCTGCTGGATCGAGGCGGTGGACTCCTCCATCGAGGCGGAGACCTCCTCGACGCTGGCGGCTTGCTCGGACGAGCCGGTGGAAAGGGTCTGCGCGGTGGCGGTCATCTCCTCGCTGCCGGCGGAGACGTTCTCGGCGGCGGAGCGCACGTTGGCGACCACATCGCGCAGATTCGTCACCATCTTCTGGAGGGCGAGGCCGAGGGTGTCCTTGTCGCTGGAAAGCTTCACCTCGTGCCGCAGGTCGCCGTCGCCGATCTGGACAGCGAGCTTGGCCTTCGTGTCGAGCGCCTCGGCCATGCCGTTGGCGGCGACCGAGAGTTCGCCGATCTCGTCCTTGCTGTCGACGGCGACGCGGGCGGAGAGGTCGCCGATGGCAATCTGGCCGAGGCCGTTGACGAGTTGGTTGACCGGGCCGGTGATCATGCGGGTGATGACGATGCCGAGGACGATCGCGAGGCCGACACAGACGATGCAGCCGACGATCAGCACGGTGGAGGCGGTGGCGAGGGAGGCGGCGGCGCCCTCGGCCGACTCGGTGGTCGCCGTCATGTTGAAGGCGGCGGTGTCCTGCGCGGCCTTGAGGACCTCGTCGCCGGTGGCGCCGCGGCGCTTGCCGAGTTCCTCGCGGGCCAGCCAGTTGGCGAGGTAGCTCTCCATGCCCTTGAGATAGGCGTCGCCGCAGGCGCGAGTTTCGGCGATCTGGCGCAGGTTCACGTCTTGGCGCGTGATGGACTTCAGCTCGTCGAGGGTGGCGTTGATCTTCGCAAAGGCCTTCATCGTCTCCTTGAAATGGTCCGGATCGCGGGTGCCGATCGACTTCCACGCGCCGACACGCACCTCATTGCCGAGATCCACGATCTCGTTGACCATCGCGATCTTGCGGGCGCGTTCCAGAAGCTTCGCCTCGGTGAGCTTCTCGGCGAGGGCGGCGCCGACGTCCTTCTCCAGCGCCTCCTCCTGCGACTTGAGGAACTCGAAGCAGGTGCGCATGTAGGCGGCGGCGGCGGTGTTCATCGCGGCCGTGTCCTTGTCCAGCGCTTCGTTGAGCTTCACCGTCTCGTCCACGAGACGCTCGTAGGCGAGGGCCTTCTCCTCAGCCAGCTTGGCGTTGGCGGCGAGCACCTTGAGGTCGTTCTTCGCGGCGTGCTCGGAGGCGTCGCGGATGAACTTCTTCACCTCCGCGAGCTCGGCCCGGCCCTTGTCGAGGTAGCCCTTCTCGTCGGTAAAGGCATAGCCGCGAATCTCATACATCGTCTTGAGCGCGTTGCGCTCCACGTTGTTGGCCACGGCGACGGCGGGAACGTTCTTGGTGGCGAGCGTGTCCGCCACGGCCTTGACCCTGGCCATATTGAAGATGGCGAGCGCCCCCAGGATGAGGGTGAGAGCGGAGATGGTGAGGAACGAGCCGTTGAGCTTCATTCCGAGTTTCAGGTTCTTGAACATGATTGCTCCTATTTCGAGGGTCTTTGGCGTTTGGGATTACTGGAAAAATTCGACCGCACCGGTCGCGCGGTCGTACGTGGCGGCGACGACCTTCGCGTGTCCGGCCTTCACGGCTTCACCGCGGATCCGGGCGCGGCCGGCGATCACGCGCCGGCGAGCGACGGTCGAGGCCACGCAAGACCTGCGGTGGCGGCGGGGTTCATCCTCCCCGCCGTCGGCACGACAGTCCGGTACCGGATCCGGCGTGATACGGTCTGCTGCATAGGCAGAAGGCGGCATAGGCCGAGTCTATCGGCATTCGCCCCCCGGGCTTGCGGCAGGAAAACCCTTAAGGTCTGTCCGGAATCTCCGGACAGCGGTCGGCGGCCAATCCTGCGCGCCCTGACCGTGAAAAAAGGTCTCAAATTTGCTCCCGTATCATCCGATCATACTCTCGCACCCGTCTCCGACACCCGGGAGACTGCACAGTGGAACTGGAGCCTATGCCGTCCCCGACAACGTACGCCCGCCGCAGTCGCCTGCTCACGAAACTCGCCCTCCTCGCCGGGGGGGGCGCCCTCGCTTGGACCATTCTCATCGGCTGCTCGCTCTGGTTCTCGCTCCGAGGCCACCGGGCCGAGGCCGAGGCCTACGCACGCTCCGAGGCACAGGCCTCCTTCCAGAAGGATGTGCTCTTCCGCCGCTGGATCTCGCTGCAGGGCGGCGTCTATGTGCCCCCGACCGACGCGACACCACCCAACCCCTACCTTGCCGACCTGCCCCAGCGCGACGTAGTCACCACCACCGGCCAGACGCTGACTCTGATCAACCCCGCGTACCTGACCCGCATGGTCCACGAACTCGGCCAAACCGAGTACGGGACCCGCGCCCATCTCACCAGCCTCCAGCCCCTGCGCCCCGAGAACGCCGCCGACGCATGGGAGGCCGCAGCACTCCGCGCCTTCGAGAAGGGCGCGCGCGAGGTGGTGCAGGTCGTCACCGACCGCGGCGAGCCGGCGCTGCGCCTCATGCGGCCCTTCGTCACCGAGACCAGCTGCCTGAAATGCCACGCCGCCCAAGGGTACCGGGAAGGCGACATCCGCGGCGGCCTCAGCACCAGCGTTGCGCTCGCCCCCTACTACGCCGCCGCCCGGCAGGAGGATCGCACCGACATTTTCTTCCACGCCCTGTTACTCGTGGCCGGGCTCGGCGGCATCGTCGGCGGGCACCACTTCCTGCGCCGGGCGATCAGAGCCCAGGAAGGCGCGCACCTCGCGCTCGCCGAGACCGAACGCCGCAACCGCCAACTGGTCGAGCAGCTCCCGCTCGTCGCCGTCACCTGCACCCTCGACGGCACCGTCACCTACGCCAACCCCGCTCTGCAGGCGCTCAGCGGCCGCCCCGCCGAACGCAGCATCGGCCTGAACTTCTTCGAGACCTTCGTGCCCCGCGCCCAGCGCCCCGCCGCCGAAGAAGTCTTCAACCGGCTGCTGCGCGGGCGCGACCCCAGCACCACCTCGGTCGGCCACCTCGTCGACCACGCCGGCGCGGACCGGCTCGTGTCCTGGGTCCACACCTTGGTCTCCGACTCCGCCGGCACGCCCGTGGGCGTCACCAGCCTCGGCGAGGACATCACCACCCGCAACGCCGAGGACCTCCACCTGCGGCTGCTCTCCTGCGCCGTCGAGCAGAGCCCGGCCGTCGTCGTCATCACCGATGCGAAGGGGACGATCGAATACGTCAACGCCCGCTTCTCGGCGGTCACCGGCTACACCGCCGCCGAGGCCATCGGCCAACATACGCGCCTGCTCTCCTCCGGCGAGGCGCCCAAGGAATTCTACGCGGGTCTGTGGACCACGATCCTCGCCGGGCAGGAGTGGCGCGGCGTGTTCCACAACCGCCGCAAGAATGGCGAGCTCTTCTGGGAGGACGCCCACATCAGCCCCGTGCGCGACAGCTCGGGCGCCATCGTGCGCTTCATCGCCATCAAGGAGGACATCACCGCCCGCCGCCACACCGAGCAGGCCCTCGCCGAGAGCGAGCAACGCTTCCGCTCCCTCATCGAGCACGCCCCGGTCGCGGTCGTCGTCCACAACATCAACCAGTGCCTCTACGCCAACCCCGCCGCCCTGCGGCTCTTCGGCTACGACGAGCGGGCCGCCGTCGCCGGCATCGACATCCGCCTGCACATCCACCCCACCTCGCTGGACAGCGTGCTCGAACGGCATGCCCACGCCGCCGCCGGCGGCACCAACCCGCCCGCGGAACTCGAACTGCGCCGCAACGACGGTTCCCGCCTCACCTGCGAGTCCATCGCCACGCGTATCGCGTTCAACGGCCAGCCCGCCACCCTCGCCCTCATCGTCGATATCACCGAACGGCGCCAGATGGTCGCCGCCCTCGAGGAGAGCGAAGCCCGTTACCGCACCCTCGTCGAGGTCGCGCCGGTCGCCATCTTCTCCCTCGTCCACGGCCGATTCACCTACGCCAACCCCGCCGCCGCCCGCCTCCTTGGCTCCGCCCAACCCGCCGCCCTCGTCGGCTCCAACATCTGGCAACACCTCCACGCCCATGCGCTCGACGCCCTCACCGGTCTGCTCACCCGTGCCGAGGCCGGCGCCGAGGCCGCCGCCACCGAGCTGCGGTTCCAGCGCCCGGACCGCTCGGGCGTCGTCTGCTCCGCCGTGGCCGTGTCCGTCGCCTTCGGCAGCCAGTCGGCCGTGCTCGTGCTCGCCTCCGACATCACCGAACGCAAACGCCTCGAGGACGCCCTGCGCGAAAACGAGGCGCGCATGCGCGAGACGCTCGAGAACACCAACGCCGGCTATTTCCTCCTCGATTCCCACGACTGCCTCCGCCACGCCAACAGCGCCCTGCTCCACATGCTCGACCAACCGTCGCTCGAAGCGGCACGCGGCAAACCCTTCGTGGAGCTGTTGAGCGAGAACACCCGCCCGGGCGCGGTCGAGTTTCTCCAGCGCCTGGCCTGCGGCGAGGAGTACGTCGGTGGCGAGTTCCGCACGGTCCGGGCCAACGGATCCCTCGCCCATCTCAACTTCACCGCACATCTCGTGCGCGCCGGCGGCCAGCTGACCGGCTGCGAGGGCTTCGTCCTCGACACCACCGAGGCCCACAGCAGCGAGGAACGTTACCAGATGCTCTTCGCCCAGATGCTCGACGGCTTCGCCCTGCACGAGATCGTATGCGATGCGGAAGGACGGCCGGTCGACTACCGTTACCTCGCTGCCAATCCCTCCTTCGAGAAGATCATCGGCCGCCCGGCCGCCGCCCTCGTCGGCCGGCGCGTGAGCGAGGTCTTTCCGCGGATCGATGAGAAGTGGATCGAGCGCTTCGGGCGCATCGCCCTCACCGGCACGCCGGGACGTTTCGACGATTTCTCCGCCGAGGCCGACCGCCATCTCGAAGTCGTGGCCTTCCAGCCGTCGCCGGGCCGGTTCGCCTGCCTCGTGCGCGACATCACCGAGAAGCACCGGCTCGAACAGCAACTCCTGCAGGCGCAGAAGATGGAGGCCGTCGGCCAGCTCGCCGGCGGCGTCGCCCACGACTACAACAACATCCTCGTGGCGATCCTGATGAACCTCTCGATCCTGCGCACCGAGGCCAACCTGCGGCCCGAGACCGTCGAGTCGCTGCAGGAGCTCGAGCGCGAGGCCAAGCGCGCAGCCGCGCTCACCCGCCAGCTGCTCGTGTTCAGCCGGCGGCAGGCGATGCAGCCGGCGCGGATCGAGTTCAACGACCAGCTCGACCACATGCTCAAGATGCTCCGCCGCCTCCTCGGCGAGCAGATCGAGATCGAGACCGTGCTCGCCCCGGATCTCCCGCCGGTCTTCGCCGATCCCGGGATGCTCGACCAGGTCGTGATGAACCTCTGCGTCAACGCCCGCGACGCGATGCCCGCCGGCGGACGCCTCCGGATTTCCACCACGCCGGCCGTCTTTGCCGGCCCGACCGCCATCCATCCCGAAGCGCAGCCCGGCAGCTTCATGGCGCTCGCCGTGTCCGACACCGGGTGCGGCATGGACCCCGCCACCCTCCGGCGGCTCTTCGAGCCGTTCTTCACCACCAAGGAGCCCGGCAAGGGCACCGGCCTGGGGCTCGCCACCGTGTTCAGCATCGTCAAACAACACAAGGGATGGATCGAGGTCGAGAGCGCCCCCGGCAAGGGCAGCACCTTCCGCGTCTACCTGCCCTTCGCCCCGGGCGAGAGCGAACCGTCCGCGCCGGCCCCGCGCCCGGCATCGGCCGCCACCAACGGCACCGAGACCATCCTCCTCGTCGAGGACGACGACGTCTCGCGCCAGACCATGAGCCTCACGCTGCGCCGCGACGGCTACCACGTCCTCGCGGCCCGCAACGTCGCCGAGGCTCTCGCCCTCTGGCACGGCTCGCACCCACCCATCGCCGCCCTGATCACCGATATCGTCATGCCCGGCGGCCACAACGGCCTCGAGCTCGCCCAGCAGTTGCGCGCCACCCAGCCCGACCTGAGCATCATCGTGATCTCCGGATACAGCGACGACGCCGCGCGCACCGCGCCGGTCGTGCCCGGCGCCGCCTACCTGGCCAAGCCCTTCGACTACAATACCCTCACCCAAGCCCTCCGCACCAGCCTCGCCCATCACCGCCGGTAACCCCTTGTCCGCCACCCCGAACCACCCGGCAGCCGAGATCGGCTCGGCCACGCTCGCGCGTCAGCTCACGACGCTCGTGCGCGGCTTCGCGCTCACCGTCACGGGCCTGATGCTCCTGCAGTTCTACACGCTGCCGGACTTGTGGCCCCGGTCGCTGTTGGTCATTGGCACGGCAAACCTGCTGTGCCTGGTCACCTATCTCGTCAGCTGCCACGGGCGTGTGCGCCTCGCCGCCTGGGGCTTCGTCGTCGGCAATCTCCTGCTGGTCTGCGGCCTGTCGTGGACCGCCGGTGGACTGCGCGCACCGTCCATCGGCCACTTCGTCCCCGTCGTGCTCATCGCCGGCGTGCTGCTGGGAGTGCGCGCGGGCCTGGCCTGCGCGCTGTTTTCCGGCGGCTGGCTGGTCTGGTTGGTCGCGGCTTCCTCCGCCGGTTGGTTGCCGCCCTCCCTAGTCGCCCACACCCCCGGTTCCCTCGCCTCCGCGATCCTGCTCAACCTCGCCATCGTCGCGCTGGCGCTCTGGCTGACCAACGAGGAGGTCCGGCGCGCCCGCGTGCTCGGCAACACCGCCCGGGCCGAACAACTCCGCGCCGAGACCGCTCTCCGCCAGAGCGAGCAACGCCTGGCCCTCGCCCTCGAGGCCGCCACCGACGGTCTCTATGACCTCGATCTCGCCCACGGCACCGTCTACTGCAGCCCGCGCTATTTCACGATGCTCGGCTACGGGCCCACCGAGCTTTCGCCCTCCCTTGAGACGTGGCAGGCCCTCCTTCACCCCGACGACCGCCCCGTCGCCGAGGCGGCGATGGCCCGCTACTTCGCCCAACAGGCCGAGGAGCACAGCATCGAGACCCGTCTGCGGGCCAAAGACGGTTCGTGGCGTTGGGTACTCAGCCGCGGGCGGATCGTCGGCCGCGACGATGCCGGAAGACCGCTACGCCTCATCGGTACCCACGTCGACATCACCGAACGCAAGCACGCCGAGTTCGCCCTCCGGCAGGCCAAGGACTTCGCCGAGCGCCTCATCGCCACCGCCAACGCCCTCATCGTCTGCCTCGACGCCAAGGGCGGCATCATCGTCTTCAACGCCACCGCCGAGGCCGTCACCGGCTACACCGCCGCCGAACTGGCCGGCTGCAACTGGTTCGAGACGCTCGTACCCCGCGCCCGGTATCCACACGTCTGGGCCGAGTTCGAGCGCCTGACCACCGGCGGCCTGCCCGAGCATTTCGAGAACCCGCTTCTGACCAAAAGCGGCGAGGAGCGCATCGTCGTCTGGCGCAACGGCCTCCTGCGGGAGAACGGGACGGTTGTCGGCACCATCTCCTTCGGCCTCGACGTCACCGAGCGCCGCCGCACCGAGCAGGCGCTCGCCAAGGAGCGCGACCTCGTCGCCCGGCTCGTCGAGACCAGCCCTTCCGGCATCCTCGTCGTCGACCTCGCCGGCGAGATCGTCTTCGCCAACACCGAGGCCGAGCGCATCCTCGATCTCCACCGCGACCCCGCTCCGGGCGGCCAGTACGGCCCGGTCGACTGGGACCTCTTCCAGCCCGACGGCACGCCCGTGCCCGAGGCGGAGCGCACCTTCCGGCTGGTGCTCGCCACCGGCCGGCCCGTCCGCGACATCCGCCACCTGCTGCAATGGCAGTCGGGCCGCCGCGTCCTGCTCGCGATCAACGCCGCGCCGCTGTTCGACCCGCTCGGCAAGGCCGAAGGTGTCGTCGCCACCATCGAGGATGTCACCGACCGCCAACGGGCCGACGATCTCCTGCGCGAGAACGAGGAACGCCTGCGCAGCATCGTCGATCACGCGCCCTTCGGTTCGCACCTCTACGAACTCCAGCCCGACGGGCGCCTCGTGTTCCAGGGCGCCAACGCCTCGGCCGACACCATCCTTCAGCTCGATCACCGCGCGCTCGTCGGCCGCGCCATCCTCGACGCCTTTCCCGGCCTGCGCGGCACCGACATCCCCGAGGTCTACCGGCGGGTTGTCACGGAGGCCCGCCCCTACCATCGAGCCCAGGTCCGCTACGACAAGGGCGCCATCAGCGGCGCGTTCGACGTCCACGCGCTGCCCATCGGCCACGGGCGCGTGGTCGTCTTCTTTGCCGACATCACCGAGCGGGAGCGCGCCGCCGCCGCGCTGCGCCAGAGCGAGGAGCAGTACCGCCTGCTCTTCAACGCCGGCAACGACGCGCTCTTCGTCCACGGCTTCCGGCCCGACGGCCTCCCGGACCGTTTCACCCAGGTCAACGACATCGCATGCCAGCTTCTTGGCTACACCCGCGAGGAGCTGCTCGCCAAGGTGCCCGCCGATCTCAACGCCCCCGACTGGGCCGGCCGCGAGACGGGGATCATCGCCCGGCTCCAGCGCGAACACCACGCCCTCTTCGACATGCAGCTGGTCGCCCGCGACGGCCGGCGCATTCCCGTCGAGATCAACGCCCGGGTGTTCGAACTGGGTGGCCGCCCGACCGTCCTCTCGGTCGTGCGCGACGTCACCGAACGACTCCGCCTCGAGGAGCAGCTGCGCCAGGCGCAGAAGATGGAGGTCTTCGGCCAGCTCGCCGGCGGCGTCGCGCACGACTTCAACAACCTGCTCGTCGCCATCATCGGCAACACCGACCTCCTGCTCGAATCCGCCGCGGCCACCGGCCCGGCCCGCGAACAGCTTGAGCAGATCCAGGGCGCCGGCCGCCGCGCCGCCGCCCTCACGCGCCAACTCCTCCTCTTCGCCCGCAAGCAGCCCTGCGTGCCGGTGGCGTGCGATCTGCGGACCATCGTGGCCGACCATGTGAAGCTGCTCCGCCGCATCATCGGCGAGAACATCGAGCTGGCCGTGGAACTCGCCCCGGAGCCGCTTCCGCTGCTGGCGGACATCAACATGGTCGAGCAGATCGCGATGAACCTCGTCGTCAACGCCCGCGACGCCATGCCCCGCGGCGGCACGCTCACCCTCCGCACCGCGCGCGCCGCGCTCGACGAGACCACCGCCGCCCGCTGCCTCTGCGCCCCCGGTTCCTACGCCACCCTGCTCGTGCAGGACACCGGCAAAGGCATTCCACCCGAGCTCCGCCAGCGCATCTTCGAGCCGTTCTTCACCACCAAGCCGACCGGCCAGGGCACCGGTCTCGGCCTCTCGACGGTGCTCGCGATCGTCCAGCAGCACCACGGCGGATTGGCCCTGGAGAGCGAAGTCGGCCGCGGCACCACCTTCACCGTCTACCTCCCGCTCACCGTTCTGGAACCCGCGCCCACGCCCGCCGCACCCGCGGCCCCCGTGTCGCTTCGCCCGGCCGTGATCCTCGTGGTCGAGGACGATTCCGCCGTGCGGATCATCATCGAACGGACACTGACCAAGGCCGGCTATCGCGTCCTTCTCGCCTCCTCGGGCACCGAGGGACTGGCGCTGCTCGACGAAGATGCCGCCGCGATCGACCTGGTGCTCAGCGATGTCGTGATGCCCGGCGGCATCGACGGCGGCGAACTGGCCGAGCGCGTTGCCGCCCGCTGGCCGCGCCTGCCCGTGGTAATGATGAGCGGTTACGTCAAGGACATCGAGACCGCCGCCCGGCCCCTGCTGCAGAAGCCGTTCAGCACCGCGCAGCTCCTCGCCTTCGTACGCGACGGCCTCGCCCGCGCCAACGGCGGTGCCCGTCCGCCCGGACCCGCGTCAGGCTGAGGGCGGCGGCATGGGCCCCGCGGCCTGCAACCGCTGCACCCGTTCCAGGAGATCCGCCACCGGGTAGGGTTTCGCCAACCACTGCCAGTCCGCGGCCACCGTCGTCTCCTTCGGCATCATCCCGGTGTATCCCGAACAGAGGAGGATCGGCAGGCCCGGGCGCATGCGCTGGAGGCGGCGCGCCGCCTCCGGTCCGCTCATCCGCGGCATCACCACATCGAGCACCGCCACCCCGATCGGCCCGGTGTGCGCCGCAGCCGTGTTGCAGGCCTCCTCGCCGTCGCCCACCTCCAACACCTGGTAGCCGTGGCTGCGCAGCACGCCGCCGGCGATCCGCCGCACCGCCGGATCGTCCTCGGCCAGAAGCACGGTCACGCCCGCGCCGGCAGCGGGGCGCACCGCGCCGTGCGCCGCCGCGGGC
>JAEXPL010000343.1 GCA_023446865.1 Verrucomicrobiota bacterium
GGGTGGCGGCGAGACGGGCGTGGAGGTTGTACCAGATGATCGGAGCCGCGAGCGCGAGGCCGAGGAGGACCGCGGCGAGGAGTCCCACGAAGGCGAGTCGGCCGTCGAAGACGATCTGCGAGCCCAAGGGCATATGGTCGGTGCCGAGGAGCCGGAGGAGGTCGATGCCGAGGGAGCCGAGGAGGGCGCCCAACAGGCCGCCGACCAGGGTGAGCAGGAGGGTTTCGGCCAAGACCTCGAGGGCGACGTGGCGCCGGCGGGCGCCGAGGGCCTGGCGCACCGCGAGATCCTTCAGGCGACCGCTGGCACGGATGAGCAGCAGGTTGGCGAGGTTAACCGCGCCGATCAGGAGCAGGAAGATGCCGCCGGCCTGGAGCAGGAGCAGAGTGGGCCGGATCGTGCGCACGTGGTCGGCATGCAGGGAGGCGACCGTGGTGTGGAAGCCGACATCCTTGACGAGCTGGGCGACGGGGTCGCCCTCGAGGAGGCGGACGTTGAAGGCGTCAAGCTGCGCCTGGGCATCGGTGAGGGTGGCGCCGGGTGCGAGCCGCGCGATCATCTGCCAAGCGTTATTGTGGCGGCGGTCGATCTTGCGGTCTTCGAGGTCGTGGCCGGCGGCGCGGAAGAACTGAGCGCGACTGGAGAGGAAGCGGAAACCGGGAGGCAGGACGCCGACGACGGTGATCGTGAGCCCGTCGTTGAGGAAGGTGCGGCCGAGCACGGCGGGATCGGCCTTGAAGTGGCGGCGCCAAAACTCGTCGGTGAGGACGGCGACCATGTCGGTCTGGTAGGTGAGGTCGGCGTCGGTGAAGGTGTGGCCGAGGGCGAGGGGCACGCCGAGGGTGGCGAAGAATTCGGGCGAGACGCGGGCGGCTTCGACGCGATTGGGCGAGGCGCCGTCGCCGACGATGAAACTGGCGTCCTGATAGATGGAGACCGAGGCGAGCGCGGGGAGGGCGCCGCGGCGTTCGAAGTAGTTGGGGATTGAGGCGCCGGAGCGTTCGACGCCGGCGCCGGGATACGCGTTGAAGAGGATCGCGAGGCGGTCGGGCTCGGGGAAGGGCAGGGCGCGGAGCAGGACGGCGTCGACCACGGCGAAGAGCGCGAGGTTGGCACCGAGGCAGAGCGCGATGGTGGCGATCGCAGTGGCTGTGAAGCCAGGTGTCTTGGCGAGGGCGCGAAGGGCGTGGCGGAGGGTGGACATGGGAAGAGCGGAATGCAGAGTGCGGAATGGCGGAGAGAGGAATGTGGAAAACTGGAATCGGGCACGAACGGAGGGCCGGAGGACGGAGGAGGAATATCTGGGACTCAGGAACTCAGGGACGGAGGGGAATTGCGGAAAGGGGATTGGGCGGAGGTGGGTCGGCCTTTGGCCTCCCTCGCCTCGTTCCCCCCGCGTACCTACTGGAACGCGGCTGATTTCGCGCTTGCGCGCTGTGGTACGAGGCTGGGTGGGCGGAGGGCAGATTGTGGACGACGGAGGACGGATGCGCGGGATCGGAAAATCGAAAAGCGGCGATCGAAAATCGGAAACCCTGTCACTCGGCGCGAAGGGCTTCGAGGGTGGTGATGCGCGTGGCGCGCCGGGCGGGAAGGTAGGAGGCGGTGAGGGTGGCGCCGACGAGAACGAGGGTGGCGACAAGGTAGCTCAGGGCGTCGAACGGGCCGTTGGCGTACAGGATCGAGGAGAGCAGGCGACTGGCGGCGAAGGCCCCGGCCAACCCGAGGAGCACCGCGAGGGCGACCAGGCGAACGCCCTGCCCGACCACGAGGCGGAGGAGGTCCGCGGTCTGCGCGCCGACGGCGAGGCGGATGCCGAGTTCGCGGGTGCGTTGTTGCACCGAGAATTCAACGACACCATAGGCGCCGAGGGCGGCGAGCAGTAGGGAAGCAGCGGAGAATCCGACGAGCAACGACAGGATGAGTCGCGGTTGTTCCAGACTGGCGGCGCGCCGCTCCGCCAGAGTCTGGACATGAAAGACCGGGACGGTGGGATCGATTTCCTTGATGGCCGCGCGGATCGACGGAAGCAGCGTTTCGGCCCGGAGCCGAGTGGGCGAGGACGCGTCGCTGGCGCGTACGACCAAGCGCGTCGTGCCCCACAGAAACCGGTGCATCGACCAGTAGAATGTGGGGACGGCGCCTGAGCCCAGACTGCGGCTGCGCACGTCGCCCACCACACCGACCACGGTGAGGCGATCACCGTCGACGGCGGGGCTGGTGAGTTGGCGGCCGATCGGATCGGCATCGCCAAACAGTATCTTCGCCAGTGACGCCGAAAGCACGACCGAGCGCCGGGCTTCGTCGGGCGGCATGCCGGCGAGGGTGCGGCCGCGCAGCAGCGGAATCTGCAGTGCGCCAAAAAGATCGCCGTCGATCAGCCGCCAGCTCGCCTGAAACGGTTTGCCGGCGGGCAAAGGAGACGCGCCGACAGGGTAAACCGGATTCATCGTGTCGCCTTCGGCGAAGGGGAGCAGGTGGATGAGGCCGACGTGCGACACTCCGGGCAGGGTGGCGACCCGCTCGGTGACACGTTCGTAGAACTGGAGCGCGCGTTCGTTGCTCGGGAGGCGGAGGGAGAGCGTCAGAACATTCTTCGGATTAAATCCGGGGTTGACCTGGAGCAGGTGGAGGAAACTCCGGCCGAGCAGCACCGTGCCCACCAGCAGTGTGAGGGAGATCGCCAGTTGCGCCACGACCATCGAGTCGCGGAGGCGGGAGTGGTGACCGCCGCGGGGCCCACGGGATTTCAACGCGCCTTGGGGCTGCGTATGGGCTGCTTTGAGTGCCGGACCGAGTGCGGCGAACACCGCGGTGAGAATCGTTGCGGCCAGGGCTCCTGTCAGCACACGGAGGTCGAGGGAAATTTCTCCGGCGCGCGGCAGTGGCAGCGAGCGCATCGCATCGACGGCCCAGAGCGAGATCAGGACGCCGAGGGCGCCGCCGGCGGAGGTCACCACGACGCTCTCGGTCACGATTTGCCGTATGACCGCCATTCGGCTGGCACCGAGCGCGGTGCGGATGGCCAATTCGTGAGCGCGGGCGGACGCCCGCACGAGCAGCAGGTTGGAGAGATTGGCACAGGCGATCAGCAGGAGGAGCGCGACCGCCCCAAGCAGAACGAAGAGGGCGGTGCGCCACTCGCCGCCCACGACTTCGCGGGCCAACGGCACGGTTCCGGTGCGCCAATCGCAATCCGAGCCGGAGAATTCGGAATAGAGCTGGCTGGCCAGCGCTTTCATCTCGGCGTCGGCCCGGTCGAGGGTGATGCCGGGTTTGAGTCGCCCGTACACCGTAAGGCTGTGGTCGCGGCGGCGGTCGCCTCCAGTCTGCGCCGCGAGCGGGATCAAGATCTCCTGATTCCCGGGGAGGAACGCGCCGGCCGGCAGCACGCCCACGATCGCGTAGCTCGTGCCGTCGAGCGTGAGGGACTGTTTGATGGCCTCGGGACTTCCGCCGAGGCGCCGCTGCCAAAATCCATGGCTGATGACCGCCACGTGGTTGCGACCCGGTTGGCTCTCCTCTTCGGAGAATCCGCGCCCGAGCTGGGTCGCGAGGCCGAGGGTGGGCAGCAGATTGGGCGTCGCATTCAGGACGTAGACCATCTCGGCGCCGTCCCGCCCGGTGAGGTTCATGGCGTGGTCGTCGGCGGCAGCGAGCGACTCCCAGCTTTGGGTCCGCTCGCACCAATCACGGTAGTTGGGATACGAGGCGGTGAAACGGGAGATCTGTAGCGGCAGATTGGTCTCGTAGATGACCGCGAGCCGGTCCGACTCCGGCAACGCGATGGGCCGAAGCACGAGGGCGTTGACCGTGCTGAACATCGTCGTGGCGGCACCGATGCCCAGCGCGACGATCAGCACCGCCACCACGGTGAATCCGGGCGAGCGGGAACATTGCCTGAGGGCGAAGCGGAGATCGCGGAGCATGGAGGAATGACCGATGACGAATGACTAATGGCGGACAGAGGACGGACGGCAGACGACGGAGGACGGGTTCGGAGGGCGAGGGTTTGGAAAAGGGGTAATCTGAAATCGAAAATCCCGTCAGTTGGCGACTTGGAGGCCGTCGGCGAGGCGGATGATGCGGTGGCCGAAGGCGGCGTTCTCGGCGGAGTGGGTGACTTGGACGATGGTGACGCCGTCGTCGCGATTCAACTTCTGGAACAGCTCCATGATGGTGCGGCCTTGGTCGGAGTGGAGGTTGCCGGGGGGGTCGTCGGCGAGGAGGAGCTTGGGGTTGGCGGCGAGGGCGCGGGCGACGCCGACGAGCTGCTGCTGGCCGCCGGAGAGCTGGTTGGGGAAGAGGTCGCGTTTGCCGACCATCTGGAAGCGGTCGAGCAGGTCGCAGACGATGGACTGGCGTTCCTTGCGCGGGACGTTGCGGTAGGTGAGCGGGATCTCGAGGTTCTCAGCGACGGTGAGGTCGTCGAGCAGGTGATAGGCCTGGAAGATGAAGCCGATGTTCTTCTTCTGGAGCTCGGAACGGCCCGCCTTGTTCAGCCGGTGGATGTCGACGTCCTGGAAACGGTATTCGCCCTCCCACTCCGAGTCGTGCAGGCCGAGGATGTGGAGGAGCGTGGACTTGCCGGAGCCGGAGGGGCCCATGACGGAGACGAACTCGCCCTCCTGGATCTCGAGGTTGATGTTGCGCAGGGCGTAGTAGGGACCGCTCTTGAGCGGGTACACGCGGGAGAGGTGGCGGAGGGTGAGCATGGGCGGTGGACAGTGGACGGACGACAGACGGCGGAGGACGGAATCGCTGCTCTGGCGAGCAGCGCCACAGGCGGAAGGCAGAAGCCGGAAAACGGAAGGCGGAGGAGGGTCGGCCTCTGGCCTCCCGCGCCGCGTTCCAGTGGGTACGCGGCGGGTTAGTCTTCGAGGTGAAAGAGGCGGTAGAGCGAGTCGGCGGGGCGATCGCGGCGCGAGTCCCAGTATTTGGTGAACTGGGTTTGGGTGAGAATGCCGATCGGCCCCTCGTAGATGCCGCCGAGGCCGTGGGTGTCGCAGACCCGCACGGCGAGGACGTTGTTTTCCCGCAGCAGCGAGGCGGCGAAGTTGTAGGCGCGGTTCAGCGAGTAGGTGCGGTCGTCGCCGTGCTGGACGGGATCGTCGACCGGGCCGCTGCCACCGATGCGAACGCCGTTGAGGAAGACCTCGTCGTAGTCGTCGATCTTGCCGAGCACGAGCACGAGGGTCTTCTCGGCGAAGGTCCGGTCGAGCCGGAAGCTCTTCCGGTACCAGCCGTAACCATCGAGCTGCGGGTAGCCGGCGTGCTCCCAGGCGGCGGGCACCATGATCGGATGGAACGGCGTCTCGTCGCACGCCGGGTCCTTCCACGCCGGGTTGTCGCCGGGGGCGAACAGCCATGCGCCCGCGAGGGCGAGGCCGGCGGGCAGCGGGTAACCGGAGTACAGCCCGATGCGACCGTCGACGATGCCGCCGACCCCGCCGCCATCGAAGACCCGGACCGCGACCACGTTGGGTGTGTCCGAAGAAAGGTACGACGGCGGGATCGCGTAGGCTCGGCGCTCGCCGTAGGCGGAGCGATAGTCCGGCGGGAACTGGCCGGAGCCGCCCACGCGGTGTCCGTTGACGAAGACCTCGTCGACATCGTCGATGCGGCCGAGTGCAAGCACGAGGCTCTCGTCCGCGTTGCCGGAGGGGAGCGTGAACGTCTTCCGGTACCAGGCGAAGCCGTTGTAGTCGCGGTAGCCCTCGTCCTGCCAGGTGGCGGGCGCGGCGACCTTCGCCCACGCGGAGTCGTCGAAGTTGGGTTGGGCTCGGGCCGGATCGTCGCCGGCGGCGAAGCGCCAGGTGCCGTCGAGGCGGACGACACGTTTGGCGGTATGCGGCGAACCGGGAAACGGGTTGTCGGCGTGGGCGACACCGGTGGCGGCGAACAGCAGCGCAAGGCCCAGAAGGGAGTGGCGAAGGCGGGACGATTTCATGGAGAGGATGGGGAGACGCAGGAGTGAAAGAGCTGAGGCAACGGGGCGGGACTACTCGGCGCGGAGGGCGACCATGGGATCGACACGGGTGGCGCGCCGGGCGGGGAGGAGGCAGGCGACAAAGGCGACGGCGAGCAGCGGCAGCGCGGCGAGCACGTAGGTGGGACCGTCGGTGGCGGTGAGGCCGAAGAGCTGGCTCTGGAGAACCTGCGCGCCGGCGAAGGCGCCGAGCAGGCCGAGGGCGGCGCCGATCGCGACCAGCAGAAGGCCGCCGCCGAGGACCTGGCGGAGCACGGCTCCGGGGCGGGCACCGAGCGCCATGCGGATGCCGATCTCGCGGGTGCGGCGGCCGACATTGAAGGCGAGCACGCCGTAGATGCCGATCGAGGACAGGACGAGGGCGACGGCGCCGAAGAAGGCGAAGAGGCCGGTGTTGAAACGGCGGTCGGAGGAGCGTTCCTCGATGCGTTCGCTCATCACCTTCACGTCGAAGATCGTCTCCTGCGGTGCGACCGTCTTGAGCGCGGCACGAACCGAGCCGAGCAGGGCGGCGGCATCCTGGCGGGCGCGAACGACGAGGTGGTAACCCATCGGCATCGGGAACTGGCGCATCGGGGCGTAGAACTCCGGAGGCGGCTGGGACTCCAGGCCGCGCTGGGCGGTGTTGCCAACGATGCCCACGACGTGGAAACGCGGCAGGTTCATCGACGGGATCCCGATCTGGAACTCCTTGCCGAGGGCGTCCTCGCCCGGCCAGAGCAACGCGGCCATCGCCTCGCTGACCACGCACTTGATCGGGAAATTCCGGTAGATCTCGATGAAGGCGCGCTCGGAGATTTCGACGTTCTGGCCCATGTCGGGCGGGAGCTCACGCCCGTCGAAGGCTTCGCCGCGCAGGAGCGGAATGCCCATCGTGCGGAAGTAGTCCGCGGTGATGACGTGCGAGTTCGCGGCCGGGATGGTTTCGAGCGCCGGGACGGGGCGGTCGAGCGCGTAGACGGTGCTTGAGGACGTGTTCCAGGTGAACGGCAGCGACGAGCCGAAGGCGACGGACTCGACGCCGGGAAGCGCCCGGACCGCCTCGACGATGCGGTCATGGAACGTGACGAACGCCTGCGGGTCGCGGCGGTAGTCGTCCATCGAGGGCGTGGAGACGCGCAGGGTGAGGACGCGTTCGGGCGAGAGGCCGGAGGGGACGCGTGAGAGGAGCCAGAGGCTGCGGATCATGAGGCCGGCGCCGACGAGCAGCACGAGCGCGAGGCCCACCTGGGCGACGACGAGGAGATCGGGCAGGTGGAGGCGGCCGAGCCGGGTGCGCACGAAGACCTGTGTCTGCTTCAGCGCCGCGCCCGGCCCCTTGCGCGCGAGCAACCACGAGGGCAGCAGCCCGAAGCCGAGACCGGTGAGGACGGCGAGCAGGGCGCTGAAGAGCAGGACGCGGAGATCGAGTCCGATATCGGAGCCGAGGATACTCTGCAGCTCCCACGGCATCAGCCGGCGGGCCGCCTCGCATCCCCAGGCGCCGAGGAGCAGGCCGAGCGCGCCGCCGGCGAGGGCGAGCAGGAGGTTCTCGGTGAGCAGCTGGCGCAGCAGCATGCCGGGGGTCGCGCCGAGCGAGGTGCGGATCGCCATCTCGCGTTCGCGCGTGCCGGCGCGGGCGAGGAGCATGTTGGCGATGTTCACGCAGGCGAGGAGCAGGATGAGCCCGACGGCACCGAAGAGCAGCAGGAGCCTGGTGCGGGAGGAACCGGTGAACTGCTCGTGCAGCGGCACGAGCCGGGCGGAGATGCCGGCGTTGTCCTTCGGGTAGTCCTGGACGAGGCGCGCGGCGATCGCGACCAGCTGGGCGTTGGCGGCGTCGTGGGTGACGCCGGGCTTGAGCCGGCCGACGACCTCGGTGCCGTTGTGGTTGTTGCGGATCTTGAGGAAGGTCTGCTCGGCGTAGGGCGCGATCGGGACGACGACCTCCATCTGCCGGTGGAAACGGAACGATTCCGGGAGCACGCCGGCGATGGTGACCGGTACACCGGCGAGGCGCACCGTGCGGCCGATCACCTCGGTCGAGCTGGCGAACGAGCGCTGCCAGAGCTCGTAGCCGAGCCACGCCACCGGCGCGGCGCCTTCGCGATCATCGTCGGACACGAGGTCACGGCCGAGCGCGGCTCGGACGCCCAGCGTCGCGAAGAAATCGGCGGAGACGTAACCGAGCGAGATGCGTTCGACGGCGGCGGTGGTCTCGAGCTTGGCGGAGTCGGTGCGGAAGATCGCGAGGTGGCTGAAGGAAGTCTGCGCCTGCTGCCAGTCGCGGAAGTTGGGATAGGAGACGGATTGTTTGGCCCAGCGCGGACTGCTCTCGAAAACCTGGACGAGGCGCTCGGGCTCGGGGAACGGCAGCTCGCGCAAGAAGGTGGCGTTGACGATGCTGAAGATGGCGGTGTTGGCGCCGAGGCCGAGGGCGAGAGTGAGCACGACCACGGTCGTGAAACCGGGCGCCTTGACGAACTGGCGGAGGGCGAAGCGGAGGTTCTGGAGCATGGGGCGGGGACGGGGAGAACGGTGGGACGGCGCGGGTGTTGCTCAGGACGTGCGGCGCAGGACCGCCCAGACCAGGAGAAGGGCCAGCCCGACGCAGAGCGCCGCGCTGCCAAGGGACAGATCCGGCGCAACGGTCCCGATGCCACCCAGACGGGGCAGCAGCCCCGCGGGTTGCAATGTCGCCGCGCGTGTCGATTCGAGAAGTGGAAACAGCGAGAAGACCATCGGTGTCTCCGATGGGATTGCAGATGCGGTGCCAAGCCAGTGATGAAACGCAAGGCGCAGGAAGAGAATGACTAACGCACTTTTACCGACGCGGGATAGCTCAGCGTTTTCCGGTTCCGATACCGCGGCATCCCGGAATTGGGACGAGGCCGGACGAGTCGCCATCGCATGGGCCGAGCGGGTGGCGCCCCCGCCTTCGGAGCCGGTACGTGTAGGGGGAAACAGGAGGCGCGTTTTCCGCGGGCGGCACACCGTCAAGCGCGGTACGCCCCAACGCCGGCGTGAGACAGCGGCGTTGGGTGCGGGCAGGTCGGTGCCGCCGGCATCCCGTCAGTCCGCCCGCAAGGCGACCATGGGGTCGACGCGGGTGGCGCGGCGGGCGGGAATCCAGCAGGCCAGCATGGCCACGACGGTGAGGGCGGCGGCGACGACGACGAACACCAGGCCGCCAGCGGCGAGGGCCGTGCCATAGAGCTGGCTGGCGATGCCGAAGCGGGCGCCGATGCAGCCGAGCGCGCCGAGGAGCACACCGGCCAGCACCAGCCGGAGGCCGCCGCGCAGGATGTCCTGGAGGACGCGCGGCGCTCCGGCGCCGAGGGCGATGCGCACGCCGATCTCGCGGGTGCGTTGGGTGACCGAATACGCCATCACGCCGTAGAGGCCCACGCAGGCGAGCAAGAGGGCGATGCCGGCGAAGAGGCCGACGAGGGTGAGCATCGTGCGGCGCAGACGCAGCGAGGCGGAGTTGTCCATCGCCTGGCGGATGGTGCGCAGGTTGGCGACGGGCTGGTCGGGGTCGACGGCGCGGAGCGCCTGGCGCACGTTGTCGACGGCGGCGAGCGGGGAGCCGTGGGTGCGCACGGCGAAGGAGACGTTCCACGGGAAGTGGATGGTGGGCAGGTAGAGCATCGGGCGCGGCAGCGCATCGAGCTGGATGTCGCGGATGTCGCCGACGATGCCGACGATCTCCCAATCGGCGTTCTTGAAGTGGACGAGACGGCCGAGCGGGTCGACGTCGGGGAAGAGCTGGCGGGCGAGGGTGTTGTTGATGAGCACGACGCGCGGGGCGTTCTCGGCGCTGTCGGCGGTGGTGAGGAAGCGGCCGCGCAGGAGCGGGGTGCCGAGGGTCTGGAAGAGGTCGCCGCCGACGCCGTCGAAGCCGGTGCCGATGTCGGAGCGGGGGTCGGGGTTCTCGGAGCGACGGATGGTGTCGCCCATGAAGCGGCGGTTGTTGTAGGGGCCGGAGGAGATCGAGCCGGCGGAGACGACGCCGGGGCGGGCGGAGAGTTCGCGGAGGACGGA
>JAEXPL010000261.1 GCA_023446865.1 Verrucomicrobiota bacterium
CCGCAGGATCGTAGCCTGCCGCTGGCTCGGCGGTGGGGGTGTTTTTTGTTTCACACCCTGCCTACTGGCAGCAAATCACCGCCCCGCCGAGCCGCCTCACTCCTGCCCCTATGGGACGACTGTGGTCGCAGACCGGTCCTGCTCGTTCACCGCGGAGGAGGCTCCGACCTGTAGGCCGGGTCGGCGACCCGGCTTCCCCGCCGGGCCACCTCAACGAGGCGGCCCACAGGTCCGCGACCGCCGGTCCGGCCCTCGTCACTCGACGCTCGGCCCTCGTCTCGGTCTTCCGCTCAGGCCTCCTTGCGCCACTTGAAGACCGTGGTCGACATCGGCGGCAGGACCAGCTCGAGCGAGTCGGCGTAGCCGTCCCACGGCACGGGCTGGGAGGCGATGCCGCCACCGTTGCCCTCGCCGTTGCCACCGTAGTACTCGGAATTCGTGTTGAGCAGCTCGCGCCAGAAGCCCGCGCGCGGCACGCCGATGCGATAGCCCCGGCGACCGAGCGGCGTGTAGTTGCCGATCACCACGATCAGTTCGTCGGGATGGCGCTCGCTGTGCCGCAGGTAGGCGATGACGGAGTTGTCCGAATCCCAGTTCGCGATCCAGCGGAAGCCCTGGTGATTGAGGTCGTTGAGCCCGAGCACCGGCTCGTTGCGGTAGAGCTGGTTGAGGTCGCGCACCAGCAGGCGGATACCCTGGTGGTCGATGTACTGGAGCAGGTGCCAGTCGAGGCTGCGGTCATAGGCCCACTCGCGGGATTGGCCCCACTCGCTGCCCATGAAGAGCAGCTTCTTGCCCGGCCACATCCATTGGTGGGCGTAGAGCGCGCGGAGGTTGGCGGCCTTGTCCGGGATGTGCCACGCCGCCATCTTCAGCAGCAGCGAACCCTTCCCGTGCACCACTTCGTCGTGGGAGAACGACAGCACGAAGTTCTCGGAATACTGGTAGAGCATCCCGAAGGTGAGGTCGTTCATGTGCCACTTGCGGTGGATGGGCTCCTTCTGGAAGAAGCGCAGCGTGTCGTGCATCCAGCCCATGTTCCACTTCAGGTCGAAGCCGATGCCGCCGTCCTGCGTGGGCTTGGTGATGCCGGCGAACGCGGTCGACTCCTCGGCGATCATGAGCACGCCGGGGTAGTAGTGGTGAACCAAGCCGTTGACCTGTTTGAGGAACTCGATCGCCTCGAGGTTCTCGCGGCCGCCAAACTTGTTCGGGATCCACTCGCCCTCCTTGCGGGAGTAGTCGAGGTAGAGCATCGAGGCCACGGCGTCGACGCGCAGGCCGTCGAGGTGGTAGCGGTCGAGCCAGGCGAGCGCGTTGGCGACGAGGAAGCTGCGGACCTCGTGGCGGCCGTAGTTGAAGATCAGCGTGCCCCAGTCCTGGTGGGCGCCCTGCTTCGGGTCCGCGTGTTCGTAGAGGTGGGTGCCGTCGAAGGTGGGCAGCGCGAAGCTGTCGCGCGGGAAGTGAGCGGGCACCCAGTCGAGGATCACCCCGATCCCGCGTTGGTGCAGGTAGTCGACGAAGAACTGGAAGTCCTCGGGTGTGCCGTAGCGGTGCGTCGGCGCGAAGAACCCGGTGACCTGGTAACCCCACGAACCCTCGAACGGATGCTCCGCGATCGGCATCAGCTCGACGTGGGTGAAGCCCATGTCGAGCACGTGCTCGGCGAGCAACGGCGCGATCTCCCGGTAGGTCAGCGGGCGGTTGGCGTCCTCGACGATTCGTTTCCACGAACCGAGGTGCACCTCGTAGACGGACATCGGCCGGTCGATGGTCGGGCGCTCGGCGCGGCGGGCCAGCCACTCGGCGTCGCCCCACTGGTAACGGCGCGTGTTGCAGACGATGGAGGCGTTGTTGGGCGGCGCCTCGAAATAGGTGCCGTACGGATCGGTCTTGAGGAAGACGCCGCCGTCCTGCCCGCGCAGTTCGAACTTGTAGACTTCGCCCTCCCGCAGGCCGGGGATGAAGACCTCCCACACGCCCGAACCGCCGAGCGGTCGCAGCGGGTGCGCGCGGCCGTCCCATTGGTTGAAGTTGCCCACGACAGAGACCCGGGACGCCGCCGGCGCCCAGACCGCGAACGCCACGCCCGGCACGCCCTCGATCTCGCGCAAATGGGCGCCGAGCTTCTTGTAGATGAAATGTTCGTTGCCCTGGTTGAAGAGGAAGAGGTCGTGCTCCGAGATCGTGGGCAGGAACGAATAGGGATCGGAGAACTGGCGGATGTCGCCCGAGCGCAGGGTGGCGCGCAGCTGGTACCGGAAGACGTCGGACCGCTTGCTGATGAACACCTCGAAATAGCCCTCGGGCGCCAGCTGCAGCATCGGGTAACGGCGCTCCGGCTTGTGGACGAGGTCAACGACTTCGCAAGAACTCGCCTGCGGCAGGAAGGCCCGGACGATCACGCCCCGCTCGTTGTCCAACGTGTGCGGGTGCATCCCCAAGAAAGCGTGCGGCTCGGCGAGCTGAGCCCGCAGGAGGAGTTGGAGAGGGCTGGAGCCGGCGGCGGATTTTGCGCTCATGCAGTGTTGTGGGCGGAAGTATTCGCGGAGAACACGCCGAAGCAAGCGCGCCCCGTGCCAGCGACTCACTTCCCGGCAGGGTTCTGTCGCTCGTCCGCCCCCACCACAGAAGCGAGGAACTGCCGATAATGCTCCGCAGACTCCGCCGGCCGCTCCGACATCGGCACATGGCCGCAGTCGCGCATGATCACGACAGTCGCCGTCGGGATTCCACGCCTCAGCACCTCGACGCTCGAGACGTCGCGCATCCGATCCCGGTCCCCCCAGAGCACAAGTGTCCGCGCCGTGATCCGCGGCAGGTCCCGTTCCAGGGCGTCCATCTCCGGATTGATCTGCCCCAGGATCGCCTCGTGCCGGCCAGCGGCCGCGCGCGTCCGTTCGACGAGCACGTGCTTGATCAAAGCCGGAATCTCCGGCGCTTGGACGAAAAGGAAACTCATCCGGCGATCGAACTCCTCGGCCGATCCGACGACCAGCGGCGGCCGTTCGCCCCGACGAATCCGCTGCTCCATGTCGCTCAGGACCGGCGAGCGCACGCCCGTGCAGTCCACCAAACCGAGCGAGAGCACGCGCTCCGGATGGGCAACCGCGTAGTGACCCGCGATCTGTCCGCCCATCGAGTTGCCCGCCAGATGAAACCGCCCCAGCCCGAGCACCTCGACCATCCGCTCCAAACGCCGCGCCTGCTCCTCGAGCCGGTACGACGCCCCGTCCACATAGGTGCTCTCACCGAAACCGGGCAGATCCGGCGCGATCACACGGTAGGAGCCGGTCAGGTGGCGGGCGGTGCGGGTCCAGTTGTCCTTGTCCGCCCCGAACCCGTGCAGGAGGACCACCGGTTCTCCGCTTCCACCCTCCAGATACGCGATCGAGTGGTCCCCGACCTGCACCCGGCGAAGTTCGAGACCCGCAGCACGCCGTTCCGACACGGTTCGCCGCTCCACCATCCAGGGCAGAGCCGCGCGCAAGAGGAGCCCGACCAAGACGACACCTCCGAGCACGACCACCGCCCATTTCCGCACCGCACCACGCCGCGCGGCGTTGCTGGCAGGCGTCGGTCCCGGCATCGGCTGGGTCGGCGAGTCGAGAGAAGTCATGGGGCGATTGAAGCGGCGGCGGGCCGCCCGGTGGCGATTGGGGAGTGGCGGCACAGATGTCGCGCCACCGCGAAGAGACGGGGTACTGAAAAGAGGGATGACTGTCGCCGAGCCAGGAGCCTCCAAGCGGAACCGGCTCTGCAACTGATCACCGACAATCCAACCGCCGTCCCGTTGGATGTCGAGATCGAGGATCCCGAGCGCCCAATGCAGACCCTACTGCCTCAGCCATCCCGCCTCCGTTTCCTGAGTTCATGCGTTCCAGATTCTCCGCTCCGGCCGCGCCGGCGCCACCAGCGGCCGGATTCGGTTCGTCCGCGGCGCCCATCCCCGGAGTTGCACCGCGCCGCGCTTCCCTCTTTGCTGCCGCCCGCGTGAAGTTCCGCCACTCCCTCCTCGCCTCTGTCCTCGCCCTCGGTGCCGCCGTCCGCGCGCTCGCCGCCGGCGAGACCCTCGACCTCGTCTCGCTCTCCGACAAGCCGCTCGAGTTCGACTACAACACCAAGGAGATGGTCGTCCTCGACGCCCGCCTCACCTACGGCGAGCTCATCCTCACCGCCGACGAGATCCGCTACAACGATCAGACCAAGCTGGCCAACGCTCGCGGGCACATCGTCCTCACCCGCGGTCCCCTCCGCCTCGTCGCCGACGCCGGCACCTATTCGCTGGCCGACGGCAAGGTCCACCTCACCAATTCCCGCGCCGGCTATTACCCGCTCTACCTCCAGGGCCGCGAACTCGAGGGCAACACCAACGAGTTCACCCTCCAGGACGCCACCCTCAGCTACGGCGAGCCGGGCTCCTTCACCCCCACCCTGCGCGCGAAGTCCATCGACTTCGTCGAGGGCAAGAGCTTCCGCGCCCACCACGCCCAGCTGCGCCTCGGCCCAGTCCCGCTGTTCCCGCTCCCGGTCTTCAGCCAACGCCTCGACACCCCGCCGCTCCAGACCGACATCCGCGCCGGCTTCCGCAGCTCCACCGGCGCCTTCCTCGACGTCACCGCCCTCGCCCCGCTGTCCAGCGGCATCCATCTCGGCCCCGAGATCGGCCTGTACTCCAAACGCGGCCTCATCGTGGGCCCCGCCGCAGAGTACGATACCCAACGCGGCGACACCGCCTACTCGGGCTGGCTCCGCTCGGGCTGGATCTACGACCTCGGCAGCCGCGCCAACCGCGGCCTCGACATCGAGGGCCGGCAGGTCGGTGAGCAACGCGGCTACATCGACTGGCACCACCTGCAGACCACCGGCGAACACTTCACGCTCATGGGCCAGCTGGCCTACTGGAGCGACTCCGAGATCATCCGCGACTACGCCCGCCAGCGTTTTGCCCGCAACCAACAACCGGAGACCTTCATCGAGGCCGACTACGCGGGCGACAACACCATCGCCTCTCTCTTCGCCCGGTTCCAGCCCAACGATTTCCAGGTCACCCGCCGCCGCGAGCCCGAGCTCCGCGCCGACCTGCTCGCCAACCCCATCGTCTCCGGCCTCGTCCAGCGCGGCTCGGTCGCCTTCGTCCGCCTGCGCGAGGACAACTCCACCCTCGCGCTCGACCGCTCGAGCGAACGCTTCGACGCCTACTACGGCCTTGAGAGCCCGACCGTCCTCACACCGTGGCTCACCGCCACCCCCGTCGCCGGCGGCCGCGTCACCCACTACTTCTCGGCCGTCGGCGGCAAGGGCGACTACACGCGCGTCCTCGGCCAGATCGGCGGCGACCTCCGCGCCCGCGCCTACGGCGAGTTCGACGTGAAGAACGCGCGCTGGGGCATCGACGGCCTCCGCCCCCTCATCGAGCCCTTCGCCCAGTATCGGTACATCCCCGACGCCGAGAAGGGCGCCGCCTACATCCCCGACATCGACCGCTCCGTTTTCTCGACCCGGCTCCAGCCCATCGACCTCGGCGACATCCGCGCCCTCGACGAGCTCTCCGAGCTCAACACCCTCCGCTACGGCCTCACCCAGCGCCTCCAGACCCGCGACGGCAAGGGCGGCGTGCGCGACCTGATCGTGCTCACCCTCGCACAGGACCGGCACTTCAACCGCCTCGTCGCCCCGGCCGCGCGCCGCACCTCCGACCTCCACGCCGACATCGCCGTGATGCCCGCGCCGTGGATCCGCTTCGACGCCTTCCAGCGCCTCAACCCCCACAACAACCGCCTCGAGGAGTTCAACTCCGGCATCACCCTCACCGATTCGCATTTCTGGTCCGCCCGTTTCGGCACGCAGTTCCTCCGGGACCAGCTCGAGGAGTACACGCTCGACGCCGCGATCCGCCTCAACGAACGCTTCACGCTCACCGGCCTCTGGCGCTACGACGCGATCACCTCCCAGTTCTACGAGCAGGTGTACGGCCTGCGGCAGACCTTCCGCAACCTCTGGTCGCTCGAATACCAGATCGCGTTCTACGAGGGCCAGCGACGCGAGTCCGGCTTCCAGTTCCGCGTCCAGCTCGAGGTGTTCAAGTTCTGAGCATGACCGCGCCGGGTCGTGGACTGCGCCAGCTGGCGATCTTTGGCGAACTTCTCCGCGAGCTCGCCCCGGCGGCCCGCCGCGAACCGTCCTTCCCCGCCCTGCTCCAGCGCCGCCTCGGGCAGGACCGGCGTTTCGGTTCGCGCGACCGCCGCCTGTACCGAGCTCTCGCCTACGCCGCGGTCCGCCACCTGCCCTGGCTCGAGGCCGCGCCCCCGGCCGAGCGACCCGCCCTCGCCCTCTGGCTCGCCGGCGACGAACCCGCCGTCGCCCCGCTGCGCGCCGAGCTTCTCGCCGACTGGCCCCTTCTGCCCGCCGCCCCCGCCGAACAGGCCGCGGCCCTCGCCACCCGCTTCGGCGACGGGTTTTCCGTCGAGCAACTCTTCCCCGCCTGGCTCGCCACCGAGGCTCCGGCCCTGACCGGTGCGGCCCGCGACCTCCTGCTCACCCGCAGCCCGCTCTGGTTGCGCCTCCGGTCGCCCGACTCGGCGGCGCTCGACGCCTGGCTCCGCACCGAAGGCATCCCCTTCCGCACCCATCCCCTCCTGCCCGAGGCGCGTGCCCTCCTCGTCGAGACCGACGTGACCCGCGCCCCGCTTTTCGAGGCCGGCGCGTTTGAGGTCCAGGACCTGGGCTCCCAGCTGATCCTCGCCCTCGCGGCGCCCACGCCGGGCGGTCGCTGGCTCGACGCCTGCGCCGGCGCCGGCGGCAAGACCCTGCAGCTCGCCGGACTCCTTGGCCCCTCCGGCCGGGTCGACGCTTTCGACATCCGCCCCGCCGCGCTCGCCGAGCTCCGCGCCCGCGCCGCCCGCGCCGGACTGCGCAACGTCGCCACCCTCGCCGTCCTGCCGCCGGCAGATCGCCTCTACGACGGCGTGCTCGTCGACGCCCCGTGCAGCGGCTCCGGGACCTGGCGACGCTCGCCGCACCTGCGCTGGCAGACCACCGCCGCCGACCTGCGGAGCCACCACGAACGCCAGCTCGCTATCCTCACGGCCGCCGCCGCACATGTCCGGCCCGGCGGCCGGCTCGTCTACGCCACGTGCTCCCTCGCCCGTACCGAAAACGAGGGCACCGTCGAGGCCTTCCTTGCCGCGTCGCCGCAGTTTCGCCCCCTCCCGCCCGCCGCCGCCTTCGGCTGCGCCGTCGGCCCGCGGGGCACGCCGATTCCGGCCCATGTCCACGACTCGGACACGCTGTTCGTGTGTTCGTTCGTCCGGTCCTGACCGCCGCCGCCCTTCCGGGCGCGCGTCTCCACGCCACGGTGTCAGATCTTGCACCTGCGGCACCGCCCAGCTATCGTCGGGCCGTAGCCGCGCTACGCCTATGCCCAACCATCCCGTCACGGAGAAGGTCTACCGGAACCCGGGCAATCCGCAGATCCTCCGCTGGATCCCCCAGGGGGCACGAACCGTCCTGGATGTCGGCTGCGGCGCCGGCGAGAACGCCCGCCTGATCTCCGCCCTCGGCGCGGCGGTCGACGGGGTCACCTTGTCGGAAGGCGAGGCGGCGATCGCCCGGTCGCACCTGCGGGCCGTCCACCTGCACAATCTGGAGGGCGGTCTCCCGCCGGAGATGACCGGCACCTACGACGCCGTCACCGCCTCGCATGTGCTGGAGCACCTCTGTTTCCCCGAGGCGTTGCTGCGCGATGTCCGGGCCCGGCTCGCCCCGGGCGGCGTGCTCATTGTCGCGATACCGAACATGCTCACCATCAAGTACCGGCTGCGCCTCCTGCTCGGTCGGATCGAGTACGAGGCCAAGGGGATCATGGATAACACTCACTTCCGTTGGTACACCTTCCGGTCGTTTCAGGAGTTGCTCACCGCCCACGGCTTCCAGGTGGTCGAGGCGTACGGCGACGGCTACTTCCCGCTCCCGCTCATCCGGAGGATTCTCCCTCGCCCGCTCGGGGCCGCCATCGACCGCTTCTTCTGCCGGCACTTCCCGGGGCTCTTCGCGATCCAGCTGGTCTTTGTCGCGCGCCCCGCTGCCGCGGCCGCCTGAGCGCCGCGGCCATCCGGCCGGACGGCGCAGCCGTCAGCCCGCGCGGAACTTCGCCTCGCCGCGAATCGCCAGGATCTCGCCGAAGTAGGTCCCGTGGTAGTCCTTCTTCGGATAGTTCACCTCCACCTGCGGGTCGAGGAAGCCCGCTGGTTCGAGCGCGTCGCGGTAGAGCTTGCGGCACTCGATCACGAGCTCGGCCTCGGCGAACGCCGGCGCCGCCACCTCCGTCGCCGCCACCGGAGTGAGCCCGGCCTCGGCGATCTTGTTGCCCTCGCGGCCCGAACGAACACCGAGAACGTTCAACGCCTGCCGGTACTGCTCGGGGAAGGCGGTCACCGTGAAGCTGCCGTAACTCTCCATGAACTGGAAGGTGTGCCGTGTCGGCCGCACAAACACCTGCACGAAGGGTCGGCCCCAGACCACGCCGATCGAGCCCCACGAGATCGTCATCGTGTTGAACTCACCTCGAGCGAAGTCGCCGGCGGTGAGCAGCAGCCACTGGCGGTCGAACAACTGGAAAACGCTCGGGGCGAAGCGGGTGAACTCGATCGGTTGAAGGGGCATGGCAGGAGCGGATCGCGGGCGGTGACTGGAACCGAGGGCACCACCGAGTGTGGGCGGTGTTCCTCGCGGCGTCCGGGGCACAGGCCGGGGCGCCGCGCGTAGTATCGCCGCCCGGACCGCGCCCGCAAGCCCGAGCCTGTTCCACCCCGCCGCTGTCGGCCCCCGGGCGGCAGCCGGCCTGCCGCCGCCGCTCGCGCCGCTCCGCGTCTCGCGTCGCTCGCGGTCCGGCGCTCACCTC
>JAEXPL010000417.1 GCA_023446865.1 Verrucomicrobiota bacterium
ACCGTCCCGCTCCGCCGCGGCCCGGTCCTTCATCGGGCGCGCCGCCACGCTCAGACCACTGCTCGCAAACGCCCGCTGGAAAAGTCCTTTCGCCCGCGGCGACGCCAGCAACGCGCCGACACTGAACGCCCCGGCGGATTGCCCCCACACCGTGACTCGCGCGGGATCGCCGCCGAAGGCGCCGATGTTACGCTGCACCCACGCCAGCGCGGCCAGCTGGTCCAGCAGTCCGTAGTTTCCGGATGCGTGGTGCGGCGACTCGGCCGTAAGCTCGGGATGCGCGAAGAAGCCGAAGATCCCGAGGCGGTAATTGACCGTGACCACGACCAGCCCGCGCGCCGCCAGCCGGGCGCCGTCGTAGATGGGAATCGCGCCCGAACCTTCGGTGAAGGCGCCACCCGGGATGTAGACGATCACGGGCAGCTTCGCACTGGCCCCGGCCCGCGGCGTCCAGACGTTGAGGTACAGGCAGTCCTCGCCCACTTCGCCCTGCACGAGATACTCGAGCGTCCACGGCAGGTTGTCGCCGTGGACGCGCTGCATCGGGCTCGGGCCGAACTTCCCGGCCTCGCGGACCCCGCTCCAGGCGGGAGCCGGTTGCGGCTCGCGCCAGCGCAGCTCGCCGACCGGCGGCGCGGCAAAGGGCACGCCCTTGAACACCGCGACCTGCGTCACCGGATCGCGCACTCCGGCCAACTCGCCGGCCTCGCTCCGCGCGACCGGCCGCTGGGTTTGCGCGGGCAAACCCGAGCAGAGCGCCAGAACAACAGCCAACACACTTGGGACTTTCATGGGGAAAATGAGGGAGAGTGGTTCTCAGCCGAAGTGGAAGGCCGCGTTATTTCGCGGCGCGCAGGTTGCGCGGATCGAACACCACGGAAGCGCGCTCGAACTTCGCGATCCGGCCCGAGGTTTGCCCGTAGGTGTAGGCTTCATCGCGGATCGTACCGTCGAGAATGCCCTTCACGCAGGCGATCAACTCCCCGAGGTAGGCGCCGTCAATCGGCTCATGGTGGCCGGGCATGATCGTCGTGAACTCGGCGGATCGGGCGGCGACTTTCTCGAGGTTGGCGAGATAGGTCTCCAGCGGCAGGCAGCCCGGGAGCTGGAGCCAGACGAGCCGGTTGATGTGGTCACCGCCGAAGAGCAGCTTGTTGGTCCGATCGAGAAGCACGAGCTCGCCGGGCGTATGTCCGGGAGTGGCGATCACCTCGAGCTGCCGTCCGCCAAGGTCGATAATATCGCCATTGTTCAACGCCTGCAGCGCAAGTTGCCGGGCCTCCCGCCCGTAGTCGAAACGTTCGGCCGCGGGCACCTCATCGCCCCCCTGGGCCGCTTGGCCGGCCGGGCTCGCCCCGGCCGGAGCGCTCCGCTCGATCATCGCAAAGTCCGCGGCTGCCGCGAGAATCGCGCCGAACTGCAGGTCCGCCCCGCTGTGGTCGCGATGGCCGTGCGTGTTGACCACGAAGAGCGGCAATGAAGTGAGCGAGCGCACGTAGTCGCGCAGATTGGCGCGTCCGTAGCCGACGTCGATCAGCAGCGCGCGCTCACGCCCGAGGACGAGGTAGCAGTTGACCACGCCGTGGTCGACGATGCCCCAGGTATCGGGGGCGATGATGCTGGCCGTGTACCAGGTCGACGCCTGCGGCGTGACCCCGCTGCGATCCGGCGCAGCGAAAACGCCGGCGGGACCCAATAGCAATGCGAAGGGGCAAAGAAGGCGGAGGGGATGCATCCACCTCCTCTTGTGCCCTCCCCTCACCCGGGTCAACTTCCGCGCCGCGCAACCGCCGAGCGCCGCGGTGGCGCCTTACTCGGCCTTGGTCGCGCGCTCGGCGATGGCGACATCCTCGGCCACTTCGGCGCGGATACGCGCCCAGTGGAAGAGATTGTCGTCGTTCCGGTCGAAGGAGTTGTGGTTGTAGTGCGTCAGCCGCATGTCGCGGTAGAGCGGACGCGTGATCCGCACCACCTCGTCCCACGCGGCCAGCGCGCGCTGGAGATGCGTGATCGCGGCGCGTTGCTGCGCGAGATCGCCGGTCTTGCGAAAGGTCGCCAGCGCCACCGCGCCGCGCAGCTTCTCCGCAAGGTGCAATCCGAGGTGGGCCCAGATCTGCACGTCGGCGACCTCGTAGCACAGCGAGGTGTTCTTGGTCGTGTCGATGTCGGCCACGAGGCGGAGCGCCTCGCGGTTGTCGCGCTCGAGCAGTTCGGCCAACACCAGCGGCGTCACCCGATTCGCCGCGAAGGTCTCGCCGCGCTGCACCGCCGCCACCCAGTCGGCCACCGACACATAGTCGGGATCGAGCGTGGGCTGGTTGATGAGCGCATCCACGGAAATGTACTTGGTGGTCTCGCCCTGCAGCGCGAGGAAGCCCTCGCCGTAGAGTGTGAAGTCCCAGCGCGTGTCGTAGAGCGAGTTGAGCCGCAACTGCGTCGCCGAGGCGAGGGCGTAGGCCTGCAGGAGATGATCGCCCTTCGCGCCGTAGCGGCGCTTGAACTCGCCCTGGAACACGGCATCCGGCGTCGCCGAGTCGTAGAGCAGCCGCCCCCAGAGCTTGTAGAAGAGCCACTGGCGCTGGAACGCCCACTTCCAGTCGACCGGCGCATCCAGCGCCGTGAAGTAGTCGAGCGCAGGGATGTAGCACTCCGCGCCGACGAAATAGCCGCCCACGTAATCGGCCGCCGCATTGCGGGCGATGTGTTCGCGGATGAAGTCCGGCACGCCCCAGCGCAGCGCGAAGAAGTCCTCGTTGCGCGCCATCCAGACGACCTTGTAGTTGCTCGGCTCGGGCTTGAAGTAGGTCTCGCCGAGCTTGCCGCCATGCACTTTCACGAGCTTCGGCGTCGAGTGGGCGTGGGACCAGTTGAACTTCATCTCCACCCAGATGGGGCCGTCGAAGCGGTTGCCGAGCCGCTCCATCGCCGCGCGGGTCATGCTCTCCACCTCCGTGCTCGCGCCGGGGCCGGAGGTCTTGCCCGAGGAGAACGGCACGCGGTGGATGAGCTTCGAACGGCGGTCGGCGTTGAGCATGCCGGCAAGCAGCACGTCGTCGACCCACTCCTGGCGTTCGAGCGGCGTCATCCCGCCCATGCCCTCGCCATGCGAGATCCCGAAGCCATCGAGGTCCGGATACTCCTCGAGCACCTGCGTGACGCTCTCGCGGATATAGCGGCGCACGAGTTCGGAAGTGTCGCCGTCGACATAGTAGTGCGGGTAGAAGTTCTCGCGCGCCACGCCGTGCGCCTCAGCGAACTGTCGGCTCACGAAGATGTTCCAGGGCACGAGGTAGGTGTCGAGGCCGCGCTCCTTCGCCATCCGGAAGATCCCGCGGAAGAGCTGTCGCCATTCCTCCTGCTCGGCCTCGGTCCACGGACTAGCCTCGGGGAAATTCCGCGGCCGCACGAGGTAGGTGTACGGATTGAGGTTCCAGAGGCTGACGACGTTGAACCGGTTCTCGACCATCATGTCCAGGAACGCCTCCCAGAACTTCAGGTCACGCACCGTGACCTGGTGTTGATCGAGCGCCGAGCTGGGCCGGTAGGTCTCCCACGGCAGGTTGAACTTGAGGCCGCGAAACGCCAGGCGCGGCTTCTCTGTCGTCGCCGGGATGTTCGCGAGATCGACGCCGTTGCCCAGCATCTCCGCTAGCGCGAGACTGCCGTAGATCAGGCCGCGCCGGTCGCCGCCGGTGATCGCGATCTCCGTCCCGTGCGGAACGACCGCGAAGGCCTCCGGCGTCTGCTGCTTCGCATCGATCACAAGTCGGACCACCCGGTCGCAGCCCGCTCGCGCGGGCTGAACGGTGTGTCCAGCGGACGTCAACGCCGCGCCCAGTCGGCGCGCCGCGTAGTCCTCCTGTGGCGTACCGGTCTCGTGCACAATGAACACCCGTTCGGCGCGCACCGCGCCCGCGATGGACATCCAGACCAGAAGGAGCGGCAACAACCGCGGCAGAGGGGACATGACGCATCACAGTCGCCCGAGCCCCACCGCGGACAACGGCAAAACGCCAATCTGGCCCGATGCACCGCAATGCCTCAGCTCGCCACACCGGAAACCGCATCTCCAATCGGCATGACTACTTCGCCGCCTCGGCACAGAAGAGGTCCCGAGTACACCGTGCCGCCCACCCGCATCCCGAAGTCAAAGATGGTCGAGAGGCTCTAATCTTCCGGCTTGATCTCCCACGCCGCTTACTTCTGTCTTTACTGAAATGGCGCTCACTACCGCACAAGAGAAACTCATCCTTCATTGGGGAGAGATGGGAACTCGCTGGGGCATCAACCGCACCGTGGCCCAGATTCACGCCCTGCTCTAC
>JAEXPL010000268.1 GCA_023446865.1 Verrucomicrobiota bacterium
TGTCTCCGCCGCGCTGCGCGCCGCCCGCACCGAAGCCGCCGCGATCGCCGCCCCACGCTCCTGGGTCGGCGACTTCGCCGCACTCTTCGCCACTCCGCGCCACCTCGCCGGCTGCGGCGGTTTCGCCGCCGTCGCCGTCGTGGCCGCCACATGGTTCGGTCTCAGCATCTGGTCTGATCTCGGCCCTTGGGCCGACCTTCTCTGGTCCGCGATGGAGGGCTCCGTATGATCACCATCCACTGGAAGGCCCTGCTTGCCGCCTTCTTCCTCTTCGTCGCCGGCGTCGCCGTGGGCGTGCTCGGCACCGTCGGCTTCGGTCTGCGCCAGATGCGCGCAACCCTCCGCGAGCCCGCCGCCCACAGTCGTTTCGACCGGGCGCTCGGCCTCGTCGAGAACCGCCTCGTCCGCGAACTCGGTCTCGATGCTGCCCAGGCCGCCATGGTTCACCGCGAACTCGCCCGTTCCGGCCAGGAGCTGCGCGCCCAACGGATCGAGACGGCGCAGCGCAACCGGCGCACCATCGCCGCCGCCGTGTTCCGCATCGGCGCCGAGCTGCCGCCCGAGAAGCGCGCCGAACTCCGCCGCCTCGTCCGCCAACGCCTTGGCCGCCTCGGTCTCGACCTCACCGCCGAGGAGCCGGGAGCCGAGCCGGCCACACCACCCGCGCCTTGACCAATCACCATCCGCCGGCGCGGTGGCACGGAGGACTACCTGCGATCAGCCGGTCTCATCCGATGGCCGGATCGCCACCCTGCCCGCCCACCGTCGACGGTCCATCGCTCACCGGTCACCGCCTTTCCGTCGTTTCCAAATCGACGCCGGCGTGAAACAAACTCCGGCGACATGCCGGAACCTCTCCAGATCGCCATCGTCGGCGGCGGCGCCGCGGGCTTCTTCGCCGCGATCACCTGCGCCGAGGCGCTCGGCGTGCGTGGCCGGGTGACAATTTTCGAGGCCTCGCCGAGGCCGCTCGCCAAGGTCCGCATCTCCGGCGGGGGGCGCTGCAACGTCACCAATGCCCGCATCGACCCACGCGAACTCGTCGCCCACTACCCGCGCGGCGGCCGCGAGCTGCTCGGGCCCTTCCACCGCTTCGGGCCCAAGGAGACGATCGCCTGGTACGAGTCGCGCGGCGTGCCGCTCGTCACCCAGCCCGATCTCTGCCTCTTCCCGGTCAGCGACGCCTCCGCCCCGGTGATCGACTGCCTGCTCGGCGCGGCGCGCACCTCCGGCGTAACGCTGCGCACCCATTGCGCCGTGAAACAGATCGCCCACGCCGGCGGCCGTTTCACGCTCGCGCTCGGCACCGACGAAACCTTCGTCGCCGATCGCGTGCTGCTCGCCACCGGCGGGGCCAAGGGTCTCGATCTCGCCGCCGCGCTGGGGCATCGCATCGAGCCGCCCGTGCCGTCGCTCTTCACTTTCCGCATCGCCGATCCGCGCTGCGCCGCGCTCGCCGGCATCGTGATCGACGAAGCCGTTGCCTCCGTGCCCGGGACTCGGTTACAGGGTACCGGCCCGCTGCTCTTCACCCACGAGGGCCTGAGCGGCCCCGCCATCCTGCGCCTCTCCGCCTGGGGCGCACGTGAGCTGGCGGCGCGCGAGTACCAGTTCACCGTCGCGCTCAACTTCATGCCGCCGCTCACCACCGCCGCGACCGTGGAGAAACTCAACGCGCTCCGCGCTTCCCACGGAAAAAAGCAGCTCCACACCTGGAGCCCGCTCGGGCTGCCGCAACGCCTCTGGGAACAGCTCGTCGCCGCTTCCGGCGCCCGCTCCGGGCTCGCCTGGGCCGAGGCGCCGGCCGCCGTCGTGCAGGCGCTCGCCCGTCTCGCCACCGCGAGCGAGTTCCCGGTCTCCGGCAAGGCCGTGAACCGCGAGGAGTTTGTCACCTGCGGCGGCGTGAGTCTGCGCGAGGTCGATTTTCGGACCATGGAAAGCCGGATACTCCCCGGTCTGTTCTTCGCCGGCGAGGTGCTCGACATCGCCGGCCTCACCGGCGGCTTCAACTTCCAGGCCGCGTGGACCACCGGCTGGCACGCGGGCACGGCGCTGGCGACGGTTCCGGCGCCGTAACCGCCCCGCCGTTGCGGCGGCGCCGCCTGCGGCTATTGTTGTCCGGCGCCCAGCCGCCCTCCGCCATGACCCCCGTCGTCGTTCCCGCGCTCGCCACTCTTCGCAATCGCCTCGGCGAAGGTGCCATCTGGCATGCCCGCACCGGCCGCCTCTACTGGGTCGATATTGTCGGCCACACGGTTCACGGCTACGAGCCGGCCACCGGGCGCACCTTCACCGCCCTGGTCGGCGAGTCCGTTGGCACGGTCGTTCCGACCCGGCGCAGCGAGGTGCTGGTGGCGTTGCAGAGTCGTTTCGCGTTCCTCGACCTCGCCCAGGCGCGGCTCACACCGTTCCCAGTCGGCCCGCTGTTGTCGTCCGATCACCGCTTCAACGATGGGAAATGCGACTCCGCCGGACGCCTGTGGGTCGGCTCCATGGCGGTCGAGGCCACGCTCGGCGACGGCCAGCTCTGGTGCCTCCTGCCTGAGCTCCGCGCGGAACCGCGCCGGCTCAACCTCACCATCCCCAACGGCATCGCGTGGAGCCGCGACGGCCGCACTCTCTACCACATCGACTCGCCCACGCAGCGCGTCGAGGCCTTCGCCTTCGATCCGGTCGATGGCGCGCTGTCCGCACCACGCACGCTGCGTGAGTTCGCCCCGGGCGAAGGCAGCCCGGACGGCATGACGATCGACGCCGAGGGCCTCCTCTGGGTCGCCCTCTGGGACGGCTGGCGCGTGGTGCGCCTCGACCCGGTCACCGGCGGCACGCGGGATGCGATCCCGCTCCCGGTCCAGCGCCCCACCTCCTGCGCCTTCGGCGGCCCGGCGCTCGACACGCTCTACATCACCTCGGCCTCGCTCGGCCTCACCACCGAGCAACAAGCCGCCCAGCCGCTCGCCGGGGCGGTGTTCGAGATCAAGCCCGGCGTCGCCGGGGTTCCGGCACAGGAGTTTGCGGGTTGAGCGATCGGGTGGTGCGGTGCTTCGGCCCGCACCGCCCGGTTTCGCGTCACTACGAAGCCGCTCACCGCCCGCGCCGCACGCGTTCCTTCTCGGCCTCGCGCTCGTCCTCGAGCCGCGCACGCTCGCTGACCATCTGCTGGCGGAGCTGCACGACGGCCTCGCCGTCCGTACGCTCGACCGCCTCGTCGTAGGCCTTGCGCAGGAAGATGTCGCGCTCGGCGATCTTCGCCTTGTAGCGCGCATCCAGCTCCGCGAGCCGCTCCTTCTGCTCCGCGGTCAAAGGGGCGGAATCGGGTTCGGCGGCCTTCAGCCGCTCCATCGCAAGTTCGTAGGCGCTCTTCATCGCGTTGGGGCGATAGCCGCCGGCGCCGCCGCTGGCAAGTTTCCCGGCGCCGGTGTCGGTGCAGAGCCGGCCTCCACCGTCGGCGGTGCCCCATGGTGCGCCAGTACGCCGAGCGCGAGCAGCAGCGCCGCCACCGGCGCCCACAACCCGCCCGTCGCCTTCCGCCACCGCCACGCATAACCGGCCACCAGCACCGTCAGCAGGGCCAACAGCACCACATCGCCCAACCACTCCGTGCGCCATTGCGCCGGCCAATACATCCCCGGCACCCGCATCGCCCCCGCCAAACCCCGCTCCATCGCCGCGATCGTCAGGGCGCTCGCGTGGTTGAGAAACACACTCACCGGCTCGAGTCCGATCAGCCCGGCTAGGATCGAGCCGATCCCCGCGATGATCGACAGGCTCGACGCCGGGATGCAGACAAGGTTCACCAACATCGAGCCCGGGGTCATCAACCCGAAGTTCGCCAGCGTCATCGGCACGCTCACCAGCGTCGCCGCCACCGCGAGCGCGAAGCCCGTCACAACCTCGCCCCCCGCGTCGCGCACCCGGTTGCGCCACCACCCCCACTCCGCAAGCGGCCGCGCGGCCCACGGTTTCCACCGCCGCTGCAATCGTTCGTCCAGCGTCAACCCGTAGAGCAGTAGCGCCGCGACCACCGCATACGACATCTGGAAACCCAGCTGGAACAGCTGCCACGGTTCCCACCACAGCGCCACCAGCGCCGAGGCCGCGATGCCGGCGATCGGGTTGCGGGTCCACCGCAACGCCTCCGCCGCGAGCACGAACGTGATCATCAGCCACGACCGCAGCGCCGACGGCGCCCCGCCCGTGATCTGCACATACAACAGCAACGCCACCAGTCCGACGACGATCGCCGGCAGCCGCGGCACGCGCGCCACCCCCAGCAGCCGCGCCAGCACCGTCCAGATCACCGCAATATGGAGACCGGAGATCGCGAACAGGTGCATGGTCCCGGAGTTCATGAAGAGCCCGCGCTGCTCCTCGCTCAGCTCCGCCTTGCTCCCGAGCAGCATCGCCACGTGGATCGAGCGCAGCGCCGGCCGGTCGTCCAGCCCGAGCCCGAGGATGTGCTCGAAACGCCGCGCTGCGGCGGCGCAGAACCTCCGATACGCGTTTGGCCCTCGCTCCAGCGCCAGCCACCGCGCGCGGTTGAAGCGGAACGTCGCCCCCGCGCTCACGAGGTAGCCGTCGAAGCCCGCCGCCGCCCGCCGCGCCAGCGGCGCGAGCACGCCCGTCGCCCGCACCCGCGCCGACGCCAGCAACTCCGCCCCCGGCGGCACGCGCACCGCGAAATACACCCGCTGTCCCAACGTCTCCCCGACCACCGCCGGCGCCGCGACGATGCGGGCGAGCCCCGTGGTCGTCACCCGGCCCGCCGCCGCCGGAAACACCCGCTCGACTTCGAGCACCAACTCCGCTTCCCGCGCCGGCAGGCGTTCCCACACCGCGAGGCGTTTCTCCCGCAGCTGGAAATACCCACACGCCGCCGCGCCCACCGCGAGCACCACGCCCAGCCCCCAGCAGCACCGTGCCGCCCAGCCGCCGGCCACCGCCGCCGCACGCTTGCGAGTAGGGCCGGTCTCCGACCGGCCTTCCGAGTCGACAC
>JAEXPL010000018.1 GCA_023446865.1 Verrucomicrobiota bacterium
CCCACGGACACCATCACCTCCTGTGCAGCGCAGCCAGTGCATCGTGAGGATCAGGGTCACCGTCCGGGGCAGTCGCCACGTCCACAACCAGTCCGTAGCCGCCGGGCCGCTGCCGCTTTCCGCCGCGCGACGGCGTCACGATCGCAAGGATGGGGTTGCCCCGCCCCGCAAAACTCCGATTCAGCAATCGCCAACCCGTACCGATGGAATCCCCGCACCGTCCTGCGCCGTTGTCATGATCCTCCGCAAACTCTGCCTCATCGGTCTGCTCCTCGCCGTCCCCGGCGCGTCCCTGCGCGCCCTCGACCCGCTTCGGACGCCGTCGCAGTACCATAATACCGAATGGAACATGACCCATGGCCTACCGTACACGGCCGTGCGCACCGTCTACCAATCGGCCGACGGCTACCTGCTGCTCGCCACCCGGGCCGGTCTCGCGCGCTTCGACGGCGTCCACTTCTCCACCAACCTCCGGCTCGACAACGGCGAGCCGCTCGCAGAACCGACCTTCCTCGAGGAGGACCACCGCGGCCGCCTCTGGGTCGGTACGTTCAACGGCGTGGTTTGCCGAACCGACAGCCGCTGGACCCGCCTCCCGCTCGATCCCGAGTTCGACCAAAGCGCGATCTGCGGCCTGCTTGCCGATGGCGACGGCATGCTCGTGGCCAGCACGCGCCGTGTCTTGCGTTGGCGCGACGGCACCCTCACGCCGGTCGTCGCCGGCAGTTTCAGCTATTCCTACAAATCCCTTCGGCGCATGCGCACCGGCGACATCCTCGTCGCCGGCCGCAACGCCGTCGTACGCCTGGCCCGGGACGATCTCTCGCGGCAGCAGACCCTCTCCGGCGAGATCCCCGCCACCACCGAGATCCGCGACGCCGTCGACACCGCCGACGGCACCATCTGGATCGGCACCGCCGATGGCCTCTACGAAGTCGCCCACGGCCGCACCCGGCGCCTGCCCGAACTGAACAACCAGCGCATCGGCGTCGTGCGCAGCCTCCACGTCGACCGCGACGACAACCTCTGGATCGGCACCCCCAACGGCCTGCTGCGCCTGCGCGACAACCGCCTCGAACCCGTCCTCGTCAACGGCGACGAGACCCTCAGCCAGATCCTCGCCATGACCGAGGACCGCGAGGGCAACCTCTGGTGCGGCACCGATGCCGGCCTGCTCCGCCTGCGCGACGTCAAGGTCGTCAACCTCACCACCCGCGACGGCCTGCCGGTGAACTCCATCCAGAACATCGAGCGCGACGCGCAGGGCGTGAAATGGATCTGCACCCGCGACGGCGGTCTGATCCGGATCGAAGGCGACCAGCGGAGCATCCTCGGCACCACGACAGGTCTGAGCGGCAACGCCCCCATGGCGCACTGCCGCGACAGCGCCGGCAACTTCTGGATCGCCTACTACGGCAGCGGCGTCGACTGCATCGCCCCCGACGGCACTGTCACCCGCCATCCCGAGGTGCACGGCTACCCCAGCGCGATCATCGAGGCCGCCCCGGGCGAGATCTGGGTCACCGCGCTCACGCCCAACAGCTTCTACCAACTGCGCGACGGCGTCTTCACCCCCAGCACCGAGTTCAAGGATCTCATGCCGCGCTGCGTGTTCCGCGACTCCCGCGGCCGCTGCTGGACAGCCTGGGACACCGGCCACGCCGTGTGGGAAAACGGCCGCTGGACGCATTACCCGCTCCTGCCCGGCCAGGAACCGGCCAACCCAGCGGTGTTTCGCGAACACGCCGACGGCAGCATCTGGCTGCTGCGCAACGGCCCGGTCCTCGAGCGCTTCACCGCCACCACCCACGAACGCCTGCGCCTGCCCGCCATCGGCGGCGCCCTCAGCTACGGCATGCTCGTGCGCGAGGACGACGCCTGGTTCAGCCTGCGCAACTGCATCGTGCGAATCAAACTCTCCGCCCTCGAAGCCGCCTGGGCCGGTCGGCCCGGGGAGATCCCGTACCTCAGCTACAACGAGGCCGACGGCATGCGCAGCCCCGCCCCCAACGGCAACAGCCCCTCCTGCATCGCCGACATGGGTCCGGAGGGCATCTGGCAGGCCACCACCCGGGGCATCGCCATCATCCACACCGAGCGCATCCGCCCCAACACCACGCCCCCGCCGGTCGTCATCGAGGCCGTCGTCGCCGACCGCCACGAACTCGCCCCGGCTCCGGAGGTGCGGGTGCCGCCAGGGCGCGGCGAACTCCAGCTCCGCTACACTGCGCTCAGCCTCACCAACTCCGTCCTCAACCATTTCCGCTACAAGCTGGAGGGCTTCGATCGCGACTGGACCGACGCCAACACCCGCCGCGAAGCCTACTACGGCGGCCTGCCCCCGGGCGAGTACCGCTTCCGCGTCGTCGCGTGCAACAGCGACGGCGTCTGGAACGACGTGGGCGCGAGCTGCCGCCTGGTGATCGCCCCGAAGGTCCACCAGCAGTGGTGGTTCTGGCCCGTCGCCGCCGTCGCGCTGCTCGCGGTCTTCGCCCTCCTGCTGCGCCAGCGCACCCGCAGCCTGCGGGGCCGGCAGGCCGCCCTGCAGGGTCTCGTCGCCGAGCGCACCTCCGAGTTGAACGGCGTCAACGTCCAGCTCCAGGCCACCGTGCGCGAGCTCGAGGCCTTCTCGTACTCGGTCTCCCACGACCTCCGCGCCCCCCTGCGCAACATCTGCGGCTTCGCCGAGCTCCTGCGCAAACAGCTCGCCGCCCAGCTCGCGCCCGAATCCCGCCGCCAGCTTGAGATCGTCACCGCCGAAGCCCGCCGCCTCGACCAGCTCATCGACAGCCTCCTCCAGTTTTCCCGCCTCAACCGCGCCGAGCTCCAGCGCCGCCGTTGCGATCTCGCCGCAGTCGTCGCCGCCGTGCGCACCGAACTCGCGCCCGCCCAGGGCGAACGTCCGGTCGAGTGGCGGATCGGTCCCCTCCCCGTCGTCCAGGGCGATCCCACCCTGCTGCGGCAGGTCTTCGCCAACCTCATGGGCAACGCCCTCAAGTTCACCCGCGGCCGCGCCCCGGCGCTCATCGAGATCGGCACGCAGCCGCCCGCCCCGGAGCCGTCGCCCACACGCGAACACATCCTCTTCGTGCGCGACAACGGCGCCGGCTTCGACCCGCGCTACACCCCGAAACTCTTCGGCGTCTTCCAGCGATTGCACAGCGCCAAGGACTTCGAGGGCGTGGGCATCGGGTTGGCCAACGTGCAGCGCATCGTCGCCCGCCACGGCGGCCGCGTCTGGGCCGAGGGCACCCCCGGCCAAGGCGCCACCTTCTACATCGCGCTCCCGGCGGTTTGACCGCCCGGCCACGCCGACGGGCGGATTATTGAGCCTTGCTTGATAGCCTGACGCTTGCGGGTGGACCCGCTTGCCCTCAAGCGGGTCGAAGACTCGGTCTGCGGCGGAACTCCAGTCATTCGAAGACGAACGCCGTCCGCGGCGGCTTCCGCCCGCGACCGCGTTGGGGGCAACGCGGTCCACCTTGGTCAGTCTATTGTGCGAGGCTCAATAGTTGCGCCACTTCCGGTTTTCGCGGGACCGGCCCCGCGCCGGGAGCCGCTTCACCCGGGCCACGAACAACCGATAGACTCGGGGTGTTTCGCCGCCACCCATCAGCCCGGGCGCCGTTCTCGCCGCGCCCAACCGGGGCCCTTCAGCCGGGGCCGGCGGGGTACGCCGCACTCCTCGCCATGGCTGGTCCGGATTCCCCCGGCTGGCCCGGTGGGGTCGGTTTGGTGGTGATCCTGCTCACCGTGTTGGTCGCCGTGCACTTCTACCGGCGCCTCGCGCGGCGCATCCACCGCACGGAGAAGCAGCTCAAGGAGCTGCTCGAGGCCGCCCCCTTCGCCATCGCCGTCACCCGCCGCAACACCGGCGAGTTCCTCTTCGCCAACCGCCGGGCCATCAGCCAGCTCGCCCTCTCCCCGACCGACTACCGGCACCAACGCGTTCCCTATGTTGATGCCGAGGCGTTGCGCCGGGCACTGCTGCAGATCATCGAACTCAACCAGCCGGTCCTCGACCGCGAGGTCGAGCTGGTCGCCTACGACGGCCGGCGATTCCCCGCCCTCGGTTCGGTCGTGCCCATCGAGTTCGCCGGCGAACCCGCGCTGATCGGCACCTTCCAGGACATTTCAGGCCTGAAGGAGGCCGAGGTGAAACTCCGCGCCAGTGAGGCGCGGTTGCGCGCCGTGTACGAGGCCGCTCCGGACGGCATCGTCCTGATCCGGCCCGACGGCACCATCCTCCATGCCTCCGAGTCCTGTCTCGCCCTGCTCGGCGAGACCGACCTCGGCAAGTACCTCGGTCGCCAGATCGTGGACTTTGTCGCCGAACCCGAGCGGCCCCTCGCCCGCGACCTGATCGGCAAGCTGCTCCAGGGCGAGGCGCGCGACCCGATCGCCTTCCGCCTCCAGTGCCCCGACGGCACCAACGTCTGGGTCGAGCCGCGCGGCGTGCCCGTGCCCGATCCCATCACCGGCCAGCCGACCATCGTCCTCATTCTCCGCAACATCACCCAGCGCCGCGAGGCGCAGGAACAGCTCGCCGCCCACGCCGCGCGCCTGCAGGAGGCGCTGGCTCGCATCGCCCATCTGCAGAACGCCATCCTGCGGGTCTGCGCGTGGACCAAGCAGGTCAATGTCGACGGCGAATGGATTCCGATCGACCACTACCTGGCGAAGCACCTCGGCATCAAGGTCTCCCACGGTATCTCCGAACAGGGGTTGGCCATGCTCGAGCAAGGCGCCCTCCCGCCCGCTCCCACACCACCCCCGCCGCCGCCCGCCGCGTGATGCGCCGCCCCCCAGGGGAGCGCCACGCCTCAATCGATCCGAGGCTGGTCGGCAACGGGTCTCTGCCACGACATGGGGCGTCGCCTACGGCGCGCGGAACGTGAAACGCGCCTTGTCGTCGCGCGGATCGAATTTCGCGAGCGTGACCGTGCTGGCGCCCACGGCGGTCAACACGTAGTCGCCCGTCGCGTTCGGCACCGCCTTCGGCATGACGCGGTACGTACCGTCGCCCAGCTGGTCGATCCGCCAGAGCTGCTCGGGCGCGCCGGTGAACGCGGGCACGGTCGTGAGCTCCGCGCCGGCCGTGGCCGCGAGGGCTCGTTCGGTGCCGGCGATCGTGATCTTAAAATACGGCGAACCCAGATAGCCGCCGCTGGCGGCGACCGGCGTGATCGTCCATTTCTGGTGCGGGCGGATGATGTAGTCGCCGAGGCGAACCTCGATCGCGCCAGCGGGCCAGTCCTTCCCGACCACGGCCACGTCCTGCAACGGCACGGGCGTCGGCGGCGTCTCCGGGGCCGGCGGCGGAGGCGGCGGCGCGCCAGCTCCGGCCGCGGTCCCTCCGGGGGGCGGCATGCCCGGCGGGCGACGGCGGACGTGCGGCATCGCGATCGTGTCGACGGCGAGTTCGAGCGCATACCCGGCGCGTTCGGATTGGATCACGTAGGTGCCGGCGGTGAAGTTGTCGCCCGCGACGGGCCAGCCGTCCTTCCAGAGCAACGGGCGGATGTCCAACACACTGCGGCCGCTGCGATCGAGGTCGGCCTCGTAGTGGCAGGAAAACTTCTGTACGCCGTCGCCCAGGTCGATCAGGCCGAAATGCCCGGGGCCGATGGACCGGCCGCTCGCCGCGACGACGAGCTTGCCCCCGCCGCGCAGCATATCGATGCCCATGTTGTCCAGGTACGGCCCGGTCACCTTGCGGGAGCGGCCCACCCGGATGTTGTAGGTCGAATTCGGTCCGGAGCAGCAGGTGCCGTGCGTGCCGAGCAGGTAGTACCAGCCATCGCGGTACATCAGGTACGTCGCCTCGCAGTCGATCGCGATGTCGACGGCCTGGTTGCCCTCCACGCGCTGGCCGGTCTTCGGATCAAGCTCCACGAGCCGGATGAAGCCGAAATAGGTGCCGTAGGTGAGCCACAGGCGGCCGTCGTTCGGATCGAGGAGCAGCGAAGGATCGATCGCGTCGCAGTCCTCGTGGCCGTCGCTCGCGGCCACGACCACCGCTTCCGTGTACTGGAAATCCGGCGAGGCGGGATCGAGCGTCTTGTTCCACATCGTGAGGATGCGGCCGTCGTGGCCGCCCCCGAGACCGCCGCCGGTCGCGCCATAGACGACGAGGTAACGGTCGCCGATCTTCAGCACGTCGGGCGCGGCGCCGCCGCCGGGGCGCACGCCGCCGCTCTGCCAGGTCCAGCCGTCGCTGGAGACCAGCCCGCCGGCGCCGGTGCCGAACGTGTAGTACTTCCCGTCGCAGAGCGTGACGGTCGAAGGATCGTGGATGTAGGGCTCGCCGTCCACCGCGCGGGCGGAGCCGGCCGCGGCCAGCGCGAGGACGATGGAGGTGCTTGCTGCAAAAAGGGAGTGTTTCATGGGGCTCGGGGTCAGTTGCCGGAGTTTTCCAACACCACGGTGAAGGCGCGGACGGGCCGGCCGTTCTCGTCGATGAAGCGCGCGCAGAAATCGCTCATGCCGGGGCCGTTGATCACGGCGCCGCGCAGCACGTTGCGCCCCTTGCGGAGCGTGAGCCGCTTCGAGACACAATCGTCCATCACCATGCGCCGGTCGCCCGTGAGCGCCACGGCCTCCTCGCCGTTGAGCCACCACAACGACGCCGAGTTCGAGCCCACCGCCAGACGGACGCCGTCGAGCTGCTCGGGGCAGTCGATCACCGTCACCGCCCAGAAGATCACGCCGTAGATGCGCTTGTTGAGACCGGAGGCGAAGCGGAAAAGCTTCACGTTGAACCGGGTCGAATCCACGGCATGCCAGGCCAGCTCCTCGCCCTCGGCCGTCACCTTGTCGCCGTCGCGCGGCAGCACGGTGAACTGGCCCGGGAAATACTCGCGGGTAAGCTCGCGGCGCACGTAGGAGTCGACAAACCCCGCGTTGCCGCGGTTGGGCTTGTTGATCGGCTCGAGCAACAGCCAACGCTGGATGAAGCCGTCCGCGTCCGGGGCCACGGGCGCCACCGTCGCGGGAGTGAAGTACGGCGCGAGGCCGGCAGGCGCGGCGGCGCCGTCGGCTGCACTGGCGCACAGCCCCGCCAGGGCGGCAAAGGCCAACATCGTGAGGAATCCACGAGGGGTTTTCATAGGGGAAAGAAGGCCGCGAAACTCCCGCCACCGCACACCGGCGTCAACCGAACTCGCACGCGCGCCGGCGGTGTACCGGATCGTAGCGCCCGCCACCCGACCATCGCCACCCGCCGGCGCGCCGCCGCCTTCACGATCCCGGCGCCCGCTCGCAGGCAAGACCTTGGCCCGCGCCGACAGGACCGGCTCAGCGCTGCTGGTCTTTCTTCCGCACCAGTGTCTCCACTACTCCTCGCTCATTCCTGGCGACGTACCGGTCGTCGTCGATCAGGATGATCCGGTCCCTCGTCTGAAGGCCGATCATCGTCGCATCACTGGCTGCCGTGATTGTCTCGATCAACGCGGCGTCCTCAATCCTCCACTCCGCCTTGAAGGTGACGGTCATCCTTGCTGAACCGCGCGAGAACACGGCCTCGCCCACAAGGCGGCCATCGGCCGAGAATGTGACCGTGCCATCCATCGACGCCCCCGCCTGCTTGAAGGCGACGATCCAGGTTCCGAGCAGCTTCGCGCGGATCGCCCGGTCGCTCAACGGCCCGGACGGCCCCATCGGCCGCTCCGCGATGCTCCCATGTGAACCGAAGTTGTCGGTGCCGACCCAGAAGGTGGCCGGTCGGGATGCGTCGAAGCCCTGGCCATCGCCATTGAACACCACGCTGTAGAGGTAAACGCCGGCGGGAACCCCCGGCGCCTTTCCTTCCTTCGAAAGCGTCGCCAGCACGGCGTTGGCGTAACCCTCGGTCGTCGTCCGGACAACCTCCCACGAAGCCAAGTGCTGGGTCTCGTCCACGACGCCCTCGAGCAACACTTCGCCGTAGATGCCATCGCGCTTCTCCGCGTACGGATAACGCGGTGGCGGCAGCCCGAAGTGGTCCTTCACCGCGATCGGCGGCGGCGCCTCCGGGAATGGCAACGGGCTCCACTGCGCCGCCACCGGCTTCTCGCTGTGCGCCGATGGTCCGGACGCGCAACCCGCGAAGACCAGACTGAGAATGAGGGCAACCAGGATGGTTCTCATGAAAGTTGTCGGATGGTTGAAGAACGCCCGCCCAGATGCCGGCCGGCCATGGAACCGGCAGCGGTTCCGTGCCGGTCAAGCATCGGACTTCCGGACTTTCTCGTAGAGCTCCGGCGCCTCGCGCCGGATCACCTCGCGCCACATCCGGTCCCGCGACCGTAGCACTTTGGTCAGCGACCAGATCGCCGTGGCGCCGACGAAGGTGATCAGGCCGACCGTCATCACGCGATCGGGCTGGGCGCGCCCGGGCGTCACGATGCTCAGGAACGCGAAGCCCGCCTGGGACAGGAGAAACACCAGCACCCAGAACGGGCTCGGCAGCGGCCGCTTCAGGGCTTCGACGTGCTCCCGCACGATCCGTTCCTCGGCCACTTTCTGGAGAACCTCTTGTGCTTGTGTCATGGATTTTCCTGTTCGGAGTCAGCGCGCTCCCGGCAATGGGCGGGTGATGGAGAACATCACCGCATCGTGCAACGCGGAGTTGAGAAGCAGCCGGGCGCGCTGCACGCCTTCACGAACGGCGCCTGCTCTCTCCGCGACACCCTGGCTCGGCAGATTCCCCACTGCCGCCAGGATCTCCAACCGGCAGAAGTCCGTGTTCGCGAACGCCCACTCGACGAGCCGATGCACCGCCGCGGTCGCCACGCCCTGCCGCGCCACCGCCGTGCGTACCCAATAGCCGAGGTTCGCGCGCCGGTTGGCGTGGTCGAAATGGTTCAAGCCGCACCCGCCAAGAATCCGGCCCGCGGCGTCGGTGATCACGAACGCGTACTCGGTGCCCTTCGCAAACGCCGCGACCTGCGATTCGACCCAGCCCCGGCTGTCCTCCACCGCGTAGGCGGGGTGACACCACGGCATCCACGGCGCCAG
>JAEXPL010000064.1 GCA_023446865.1 Verrucomicrobiota bacterium
GCCCGGACGAGCCGACGCCGGCACAGATACTTCTCCGTGGGCCGAGCCAAACACGTCGAACACGATCTCCTGTTTCTCCACGAGCACGGCATCGTCGCCCGCCACTTTCAGACGCAACGTGGAATCAGGTCGCGGCAGATGGAAACATCCGGCCCGCCGCTCGCGCAGAATAAGTTTCCACCTCACGGTTTCGCCCGGCCGGTAGATCGGTCGGTCGAGGAACAGATCCGCAACCAGGCGCTCGCGGTACTCGGTACTGGTACCGCGGAGTTCCGCCAACAGCGGGCGGTCGCCAACAAAGGCGATTACCTGGGTCCCAAGGTGACCGTTTGGCGATGCGATGGAGTCGATGCTCACGCGTCCCTCCTCATCGGTGCGCGCATTGAGGACGGTCGGCCCCCCCTCGTCGGTAACCAAAAGTCCACGAACCCTCGCTCCGGTCACCGGATGCTCCGCCGAGCCATCGAACACAAAGAATTCGGTTCTTCCTTCCGAGACTTTGAGCAACTCCGCCTGCACGCCACCGACCAGCACCGTCTCGCTCCGCTGAACCGTACCGCTCCCTGTCAGTCCGTTGGCCTCAAAGGTGTAGACTCCCGCCGGCAACGAGTCCGCCACCTCGATCTCGCTCTGTTGCCACGCGATGGAATCGAAACCGCCCAGTTCGATCGGTCGCCGGATCACCAGCTCCCTCGTCTTCTCCAGCAGCGAGTCCAACTCACCACGTGTGGTATCGTCACCCGCTTTGGCCAACGCCTCGAACGATTCAACGCTATGGCGATAAACCGCGACGTCGATTTGCCGAATCCCGCAGGCACCGAACCGCAGGCGCACCGGCTCGCCAAGTTTGAAGTGTTCCGGGATCGTCATTTCGAACTTCGGCTGCGACCACTGCCGCTGGAGCGCCAGCAGAGCGCGCGCACACTCGTGGTCATCGGATCGCGGCGACAGCCCTGCCTGCTCCCGCAGCGCATCGATCTCCTGCGCCCAACCGGCGTAGTCGGGTGTCGGCCTCTCCGGCGACGGCTCTCCTGCACACAGGCGGATCCGCCACAAAAGTTCTTCCGTGCGCACCCTGAATTCCAACGGTCCGCCCTTGGCCGCCGCCACTGCTCCGGCCCAAAGACGCTGGCGTTTAGGAAGCGGCCGCGCGGCATCGGCACCGCACAGGCGCGCCGACTGCCAACCCGCCCAGGCTCGATCCGTCTTGTTGTTCGCCGCCACCTGCGCCTGCGCAAAATGCCGGATCAACCGCTCGCGGATCGCGTTGTCGTAGTGCCCGTCCCGCTCGATCGCATCAACCAGGCTTCGCAGAAACGCGAAGTAGCGAACGCGGTTCGGTTCGCTCGCCCCTTGTTCGGCGAGCCAATCGGCCACCGTCAGTCGGTCCGTCCACGCAGCCGAGATATAGGAGTAACAATAACGGTCGTGGAACCGCGCCCGCGCCTCGAGCACCGCTTGCCAGTAGTCATCACGCACCATGCCCTTCTCGTACGGCTGGATCATCCTCTCGAACGAAGCCAATCGGACTGCCTTCCACTCCTCGCGCACCTGCCAATTCGGCGTCGGCTCGGCCCGCCACTCGGCTTCGAGGAGCCAGAGCTCGCACCAGCGTTTCGCTTCGGCATCGGGGGCGAGGGCGAGCGCGGCGCGATACTGGTCGCGGGCCTTCGCCCAGGAATTTTCGGCGGCTAGGCTCTTCGCCGTAGCCACGGTCTGCGTGTAGTCGGCGACCACCTCGGCCCGCGAGGACGCCAAGCTGGCGTTCAGGAGGCAAAAGAAGAGCACGCCCCAGACGAGGCGGCGGAGCAGACAGGAGCGAGCGGGTGGAGGCAACGGGGCGGAGTGCATGGAGTGTGTGCCGGCATCCTACCCCATCCGGCGCCTCCGGTTGTCAGGGCCACGTCAGACTTTGTCAAAAGATGTCATGGAACGGTGGCGGCGGCCGACACCATGATAGCCTGACAGATGAGTGAATCGCCGCCCGCCAAGAGCGGCGCCTCACCGGGGCGAACGCCGAATCGGCGGCCTGCGGCCTCACAGCCGTGAGCGCAGCTCGTCGAAAAAGCGTTGGTGCACGCCGCCGCGCGGCAGCACCTGCTCGCTCTGGCGCATGAGACCGGCGCCGGTGCGCTCCTCGACCTGCTCACGCACCTCGATCTGGACGTCGGCCGCACCGTCGGGCGTGGCAACAATGGTCACCTTGCAGTTGTGCTGGTTCGAGGCCCGGAAGGCGTCGTCGATGCCCAGCCGGCCATAGGCCTCGATCAGCCCCTGCTTGGGCTTCGCGCTGCGGATCGTGTAGCCCATCTCGCGCAACGCCGCGACCGCGGCATCGAACACCCGGTTCGCCGGCGCCTCCACGACTTCCTTCACCGGCGGCGGGTTGAAGCGCCGGCTCAAGGGCTCGCCAATCGTGTCGCAACCGCCGAGGAAAACCGCCGCGCCGAGCGCGAGCAGGAGGGTGAGGGATTTTGTCTTCATGAAATGGATTTCCGGCATCGGCGGCCTGGAGGGAGGAGCATGCTGGCAGGCGATCTGGATTCGGAATCGCCTGCCGGCAGGCTCCTACAGTCGATCCCGAAACTGATCGCGGCGCTCATGCCGGTTGTTGCTGCGAGATGCAGTGCAGCGAGCCGCGGCCCCAGATGAGGTGGTAGCAGTCGAGCGGCACGATCTCACGGCCGGGGAAACACGTGGCAAGGATCGCGCAGGCGCGGTCGTCGGCCTGCGGTTGGCGGAAGGTGGGCACGAGCACGGCGCCGTTGAGCACGAGGAAGTTCGCGTAGCTGGCCGGCACGCGCACGCCCTGGAAGGCCACGCGCTTCGGCGCGGGCAGCTCGACGAGTTCGAACGGCTGGCCGGCCGGCGTGCGCAGTTTCCGGAGGCGGCGGAGGTTGTCGTCGAGCGCGGCGAAGTTGGTGTCGCGTTTGTTGCTCTCGACCAGCGTGACGATGCCGTCGGGCTTGAAGAAACGCGTGAGGTCGTCGACGTGGCCGTCGGTGTCGTCGCCCACGAGGCCCTGGCCGAGCCAGTGGATCGTGTGCACGCCGAGGTAGTCGCGGAGGTTCCGCTCGATCTGCTCGATGGTGAGCGTGGGATTGCGGTTCGGGTTGAGCAGGCACTGCTCGGAGGTGAGCAGCAGACCCTCGCCGTTGACGTCGAGCGAGCCGCCCTCCAGCACCATCGGGCCGACGAAGCGGCGCTTGCGGAGACGTTTCGCGATGAGCGCGGGGATCGCGTTGTCGCGGTCGCACGGCAGGTGTTTGCCGCCCCAGGCGTTGAACTCCCAGTCGACCAGCGCGACTTCGCCGGTCTTGGCGTGCTTCACGAAGATCGGACCGTGGTCGCGGCACCACGTATCGTTGGTCGGGTGGTCGTAGAACTTCACCCGCGAGAGTTTCGCGCCGGCTGCCTCGCAGAGTTCGCGGGCGCGCGGCTGAAGCTCGGCGGCGGCGTTGATGCGCACCTCCTCGAAGCGGCTGATGGCGGCGACGATCTTCGCGAAGGCCGGCGGGATCGGGCGGAATTGCTTCGGCCACGTCTTGCGCTTGTGCGGCCACGACAGCCAGATCGCCTCCTGCGGCTCCCACTCGGCGGGCATGCGGAAACCAAGCGCCGCGGGCGTGGCGGCGGGAGTGGACGAAGCGGAGCGGGAACTGGCTTTGCGGACGGGCACGCGGAAGAAAGGGAGTCGCGGAGGTTAGCGGAGGAAACGTTTGGTGAGGTCGCCGTAGGCGTCGACGCGGCGGTCGCGCAGGAAGGGCCAGTGGCAACGCAGGTCGTCGAGCGCGCCGAGGTCGACGGAGACGAGCAACGTCTCATCGGCGGAGACCGCGGCCTTGGCGAGAAGTTCGCCCTGCGGGCCGGCGACGAAGCTCTGGCCCCAGAACTCGAGGCCGTCGCCCCCGGCGGGCGCCTCATGGCCGCAGCGGTTGATGGAGGCAACGTAGCAGCCGTTGGCCACGGCGTGGCTGCGCTGGATGGTTTCCCACGCGCCGTGCTGTTTGGCGCCGAGCTGCGCCTTCTCTTTCGGGTGCCAGCCGATGGCGGTCGGATAGAAGAGGATCTCGGCGCCGTCGAGCGCGGTGAGCCGGGCTGCCTCGGGGTACCACTGGTCCCAGCAGATCAGCACACCGATGCGGCCGAACTTCGTTTTCCACGAGCGGAAGCCGGTGTCGCCGGGGGTGAAATAGAACTTCTCGTAGAAGAGCGGATCGTCCGGAATGTGCATCTTCCGGTACGTGCCGAGCAGCGAGCCGTCGGCATCGATCACCGCCGCGGTGTTGTGGTAGAGACCGGGTGCGCGGCGCTCGAAAAGCGAGGCGACGACCACCACGCCGCGGCGCTTGGCGAGTTCCTGGAAGAGCTCGACCGTGCGGCCGGGCACGGGTTCGGCGAGGTCGAAGTACTTGTAGTCCTCGCTCTGGCAGAAGTACTGCGAGCGGAAGAGTTCCTGCGTGCAGATGATCTGCGCGCCGCGGGCGGCGGCGGCATCCGCCTGCGCGAGAGTGCACCGGAGGTTGGTCTCCGGGTCCGGCACGCAGGTGTGTTGCAGCAGTCCGAGAGTGACGATGCTCACGGGAAAACTCCTCGCAGAACGCGCCCGGCGACGCGAGGAAACTCGCGCCGGCGCGGGCAGGGATTCACCGGCCCGACACGGGCCGGCGGGTGATCAATAAACGACCTTGTTGAGCGGGTACTCCACGATGCCCTCGGCGCCAAGCGCCTTGAGCTGCGGGATGAACACGCGCACGACGGCCTCATCGACGATGGTCTCGAGGGCGACCCACTCGGGGTTGGTGAGCGGGGAGATGGTGGGGTTGCGCAGCGAGGGCAGCGCCTTCACGACGGCCTCGAGCGAAGCCTTCGGGAGGTTGAGCTTGAGGCCGACCTTGCTGCCGGCCTCGAGGGCGCCCTTGAGCAGCATGGCGATCGTCTCGATCTTCTTGCGCTTGGCGGGATTGGCCCAGCTGGCCTTGTTGGCGATCAGCTTGGTGTTCGTCTCCATCAGGGTGTCGACGATGCGCAGCTTGTTCGCGCGCAGCGAGGAACCGGTCTCGGTGATGTCGACGATGGCGTCGACAAGGTCCGGCACCTTCACCTCGGTGGCGCCCCAGGAAAACTCGACGTCGACCTTCACGCCCTTCTTCTCGAAATAACGTTTCACGGTGCCGACCAGCTCGGTGGCCACGCGTTTGCCGGCGAGGTCCTCGGCCTTCTGGATCGGCGAAGCCTCGGGCACGCAGAGCACCCAGCGGGACTTCTGCGTGGAGGCCTTCGAGTAGATCAGGTCGCAGACGTCGACGACGTCGGACTCGTTCTCCTGGATCCAGTCCTGGCCGGTGAGACCGCAGTCGAAGAACCCATGTTCGACATAGCGGCTGACCTCCTGCGCACGGATGAAACGGCCGTCGAGCTCCGGGTCGTCGATGGACGGACGGTAGGAGCGCGAGCTGGTCGTGATCTTGAACCCGGCCTTGGCGAACAGGTTCTTGGTGGATTCTTCCAGGCTGCCCTTCGGCAGGCCCAGCATCAGGAGAGGTTTTACTTCGGCCATCCGTCCATGCATCCCGGCGGCTATCGGCGGCTCAAGCCCAAAAACCGCTGCGCCAACAAGCTGGGAATCCAAGGTTCTGTTATCGCTTTGACTTTTTACAATTCCGCCTCCCTGCTCCGCCTGGAAGCTCGAGCCGGCGGTGGAGGTGTCAGCCACGCCCCGCTTGGCCCGGCTCCCGCCCCAACCGCAACCTTCGCGCGCCCCTCCCAGCATGTCTCGGATCTCCAAGCCGCTCATCCTGATCGTCGAAGACGAAGAACAGCTCGCCAACGTCATCGCCGAGCACCTCGAAAACGCCGGGATGCAGACTCAGGTCTACTACCGCTGCGCCCCCGCCATGCGCTTCCTCAAGCGCAACTTCGCGAACCTGATGCTGCTGGACCTCAACCTCCCCGACTCGAGCGGCTTCGCCTTCCTGCAGGAGCTGCGCGCCGAGGACATCCGCGTGCCCACCATCTTCGTCACCGGCACCAACGCCGAGGGCATGAAGATCAAGGGCCTGGATGAGATGGGTGGCGACGACTACATCGTCAAACCCTTCAGCTACCCCGAGCTCATCGCCCGTATCCGCGCCGTCCTGCGCCGCGCCGAGACCACCGGCGACCTCAACGTTTCCAAGAACGTCCGCGTGACCGACGAGCCGTTCGACTTCCTCGGCGCCAAAGTCCTGCCGCTGCGCCTCGAGATCGAGTTTCCCGGCAACCAGGTCGCCAAGATCGGCCGCAAGGAGCTCGGCATCCTCTCCTACCTCAACGACCACCCCGGCGTGGTCATCCCGCGCAAGGCCCTCATCCATTCCGTCTGGGGCATCCACGCCGATGTCCGCAGCCGCTCGCTCGACCAGTACATCGTGAAGGTCCGCGACCTCTTCGAAGCCCACGGCATCCAGCTCGCCGCCTTCCGCACCATCCACGGCGTCGGCTACATCTACGACCCGCAGGGCACCTCGCAGCTCGGACACGATCCGGTCGTTGCCGCCCCGAAACCCGTCGAACCGGCCCCGGTCGCGCCCACGACCGAGAAGGCGCCGACGCCGGCGCCCACGAAGAAATCCGCCACCAAGCCCGCGCTCAAGCCCGCCGCCAAGAAAGCGGCCAAGGCCTGAACGGCCGCACCACGCCGCGGGCCGGAACACCCCACGGCATCCTCATCGCAATGCGCCGCCTGGAAGCGGTGCCTCGCGGTGGCACCTTACGTCCCACGGTGTAATCGCACTCGCCCCGCTGCAGACGCACCAGCGAGAGACTGTTCCATCCAGCGTGGCCACCAACGAAGGCCGCCACCACTGCAGTCGACACGCGTTGACCGGGGCGAAGAAGTCACAAAACAGCAGGACCGTCCGCGACTGGAGGCACAACCCTGCGGGCTTGCGTTGTTCGCTCGATCGGCTTGCCTGCCGCCAGTCCCGCACACCCCCGCAACGCCATCAATTTCCGGATGCGAAGCGCCACGCTCCGGCGATCGGGCCCCTTCCGCCTCCGCTGCGCAGCCGAATCCGATACCTGTCTTTTCCACCCCGCCATGCTGATCCCCCGCCCATTCCCCGCTCTGCTGTGCGCCGTCGCCGCGCTCGCCATCGACCCCAACCGTCTGGGCGCCGACACGCCCGCCGCAACCGCACCGACCAGCGGAGCCGTGCACTGGCACGAGTGGAACCCCGACCTGCCCGCGCGCGCAAAACAGGCGGGGCTGCCGATCTACGTCTTCGCCGGCTCGCGGCTGAACGAACTCACCCGCGCCACCCTCCGCCAGAGCTTCGCCAACGCCGACACCGCGGACTTCCTCAACCGCCATTTCCTCTGCGTGCAGATCGACACCGACGAGCACGGCGCGCTCGCGGCCATCGTGCGGCGACACCTCAGCCTGCTCCGCCAAGCCGAGGGCTTGCCCGTGCACCTCTGGCTCAGCCCCGACCTTGCCGTCATCGAAGTGTCCGCCTACCTGCCGCCCACGGAGGAATGGGGCAAACCGGGCTTCCTCAAGGTCGCCACTCAAGTCGATGACGCATGGCGCGCCGATCCGGAGGGCTGCGTGGCCAAGATCGCCGACGCTCTCGACCAAGTGGCTGAGCCCGCCGACCAGCCTGCCGTTGCCGCGGTCGAGGCCGCGGCGGTGCATCGCACCCTCGACCAAGCCGCCGAACGCTGGCGCCAGACCGCAGACACCACCAACGGCGGCTTTGGCGACGCGCCCAAGCACCCGCAACCGGAAGTGCTGCGCTTCCTCCTCTCCCGGCCCGGCGCCGACCGCGACCTCGCGCGCACTACGCTTCTACGGATGACCAACAGCGCGCTGCGCGATCCACTCGACGGCGGGTTCTTCCGCTACGCCACCGACCCGGGCTGGCGCCTTCCCTGCCTACAGAAACTCCTTTCCGACCAGGCGCGCCTCGCCCTCGCCTATCTCGAAGCCGACACCATCGCCCCTGACCCGGCCCTGCGTGAGGCCGCCCGCGGCGTGCTCGACTACGTGCTGGCCCGCCTGGCACTTCCGACCGGCGGATACGCCTTCGCCGAGGATGGCGCGGCCGAGCCCGGCCCGGCCGCGTTCCTCTGGAGCACAGCCGATCTGGCCGCGCCTCTCGGCGCCGACGCCCCGGCCTTCTTCGCCCGCCACGGCGTCCAAGCCGAGGGCAACATCACCGCCGACATCGATCCCGGCGCCCGCTGGAAGGGCCTCAACGTTCTCGCCTCCGCCCTCCCATCAACCCCTGAGGACCGTCTCCAACTCTCCAAGCTCGCGGCCCGCCGCGCCGAGCGTCCGGCACCCCTGCGCGATGAGCGCGCCTTCGTCGCGCCGCAGTCGCTGCTGCTCGCCTCGCTCTCGCGTGCCGCCGTCCAACTCGGCGAACCGCGCTACCGTACGGCGGCAACGGCGCTCTTCACCTTCCTCCGCACCTCCTGCGTCGCAGCCCCTGGCGGAGAGTTGCGCCGCGCTGCCGGCTTTGCGGAAGCAGCGACCCCAGGCGATCGCGCCGCCTTCGCCTACGGCTGCCACTCGTATGGAACCGCGCTCGCCGATTCCACGGCGTGCGCACTCGCCAAAGATTTCCTGACGAAGCTCGTCGCCGACTCGCTCGATGAAGCGGCCGGTTGTTTCATCGTCCCGCCGCCCGCGCCCAAAACCGGATTCCTGAACCTCCGTACACCGGCGCCCGCCGATCCGTGCGCCGCCGAAGCACTCGCCCTGCTCGCTGGTCTTGACGGTCCGCCCGCGGCGCGCCTCCGTGCCGGCATCGTCGCCCGCCTCGAACGCGAGGAGGAGACCGACACCGGGTCGCTCCTGCACGTCCTCGCCGTCCAACCCGGCGGCGACTGAGCGTCGCTCAACTCCGCCAACGAAAAAGGCCGGTCTTGCGACCGGCCTTTTCGTAAAGTGGTGGAGCCGACGAGGCTCGAACTCGTGACCTCCACAATGCCATTGTGGCGCTCTTCCAACTGAGCTACGACCCCACTTCAAAAAAACGAGAGGCGAGAGAATCGAGCGCACGTCTCCGAATGCAAGGAGTTTTTTGGAGGTTTTTCGGGTTTCGTCGTCCGCGCCGCCCTCGCCCGAAAACGAACACTCTCGACCCTCCGGAGCACCTGCGTAGCCTCGCACCGAACCCTCGCAACACCATGGCAGAACCCGCCCCGCTGCTCAGCCCCGCCCAACGCAAGATCGTCGGCTTCGCCATCGCCCTCGCCGCGTCGATGATCACCGTGGTGCTGCTGGCGTTGCTCGTGTTCGGCCTGTCGCGCGCCCTCGGCTTCTTCTCGGCCGTGCTCTGGCCGCTGGCCGCCGCGGGCATCATCGCCCTGATCCTGCAGCCAGTCGTGGCATTGATCGAGCGGCGCTTGCGCGTGGGCCGGTTCGCCGCGGTGGTCGTGCTCTACGTCGCCGTGCTGCTCGGTCTCGCCGGGCTGATCGTCGCGATCACTCCGGTGATCGTGACCCAGACGGCGGAGCTCGTCCAAGCCGTACCCAAGATCTGGGACCAATTCTCGGGTTACGCCCAGGCTCACTATCCCGAGTGGATCGCCTACGGCCGGGAGCGGATGCAGAACCCGACCGTGAAGCAGTTCGCCGACAACCTCGCCGGCCAGGTCCGGGAACTCTTCGCCGGTCTGGTGCCGGGGGTGAAATCCGCGTTCGCCCAGATCCGCGGCGCGTTCGGATTCCTCGTCGGCCTCGCCCTGGTGCCGGTCTATCTCTTCTTCTTCCTGCGCGCGACCGGCGACACGCTCGGCCGGGTGCGGGGCCTGTTGCCGTTCCTGCGCGACGACATCCGCGAGGACGTCGTTTTTCTGGTGAGCGAGTTCGTCGGCATCGTCGTGGCGTTCTTCCGCGGCCAGTTGCTCATCGGCCTCACCATGGGGGTATTCTACGCCGCCGGTTTCAGCGTTGCCGGGCTGAAATACGGCTTGGTGATCGGCCTCGGCATGGGGCTCTTCAACATCATCCCCTATCTCGGAACCATGCTCGGCCTGTCGATCGCGCTGCCCTTGGCGTTCTTCCAACCCGACGGAGGCGCCTGGCTGGTCGGTGCGGTGCTGGCGGTCTTCGCCGCGGTGCAGGCCTTCGAAGGCTGGTTCCTCACGCCCCGCATCATGGGCCGCCAGACCGGCCTGCACCCGGTGGCCATCATCGTCGCGATCCTGTTCTGGGGCACTGCGCTCAACGGCGTGCTTGGCATGGTGCTCGCAATCCCGCTCACCGCGTTCTTCGTCACCGTCTGGCGGTTGGTGAAACACAAATACCTCGGCGCCCCGGGGGCCGCGCCCGGCCAGGTGACCGTAGCGCCGTAACGCGGTTCAGCGCAGCCCCAACCCGCGACGCAGCTCGAGGCGGGCGTTGGCGGGCACGGGGAAGAATCCACCCTTGGCCAACGCCGCCGCTGTTTCGTCGCCGAGGAGCACACCCAGCAACGGCGCCAGTTCGGCCGCCCGCTCCGGCTTGAACGCGAGATAGAACGGCAGGCGCAGCGGGTAGTCGCCGTTGTGCACATTCTCGGGGGTCGGTCCGAACGGAACCTCCCGCTCGCTGCGAGCAATCAACAAGACGTGGATACTGCGGGTCTCGCCGGGCGGGTATGGGAAAAGCCCGATGGTCATGTCGTCGATCTGCACCCGCCGGAGCATCTCCGCGACGTTCGAGTGGACCGTCACCGTCGTGCCGAGCTGCGGCACCTGCAACGCGGTGTTCTTGAAAAGCTCGAGGGTCAGCGTCTCACGCATCGAGACGATGTTGGGCGTGATCGATTTCTCGGCCCACACTCCCTGCAACCCCAGCGAACCCCACTGGCGATGGCGGGTCGGCTCGTTCTCGCCGAAAATGCCGGCGAGCTGGCCGAAGGTGAGCTGCCGGGCGGGATTGGCGGCGTTGACCGCAAACACCGCCACTTGGTAGGCGAGCGGAACCAGACGGAACTCCATCTCGGGCAACGGCTGCTGCGGCGAGAAAACGAGCACCGCCAGATCCGCGCGATCCGCCCGCAGCGCCTCGAGCCCAGCCCGGCTGCCATCCATCTCCAGACGCACCACCCCGCCCTCGCCCACAACCACCCCGGCCACCGCCGGCTCCAGCGCGGCCCGAGCAAGATCGGAGCCGGCGATCGTCAGATCGCGCGCGGCGACCGGCAATGAGAGCGCGGCGACCAGTACGGCGGAAAGGATGCGGCGGAACATCGGAAATGCCGGAGGGGAGCAGTGAATCCGGGGCGACGCGAGTGCAAAGCCGAGCGCCGCACTGGGTCGCGCACCACGTGACGATTCCAGCCGGAGTCGGTCGCCACGGGCCAAACCACCAGAGCAAGCGCCGATGGTCCGGCCAACGTTGCGAGGACGTTCCTAGGGCGGGTGCGCGACGCTCGACCGGCGGTCTACGGCTCAGCCCCGGTCCGTCACATCGAGCTCGGGCCACTGCGCGAGTTTGCGGTGCAGGGTGCGCCGGCTGATCCCCATGAGCTTGGCCGCTTGGGTCCGGTTGCCGCGCGCCTCCATCAACGCCTGCCGCAGAAGCCGTTTCTCGTTCTCCTCGACCGAGAACGACGGCGCCATCCCCGCCGTAACTCCACCGGCGGCCGGCGGCGAGCCACTGCTCGCTGTCGCCAAACTTCCGGCACTCC
>JAEXPL010000075.1 GCA_023446865.1 Verrucomicrobiota bacterium
TCTCGAGGTTCAGGCCGGCCTGCACGCTTCCGACGCGATCGCTGACCGCGCCCCAATCCGAGACCACGAGACCGCCGAAGCCCCATTCGCGGCGGAGGATCTGGTCGAGCAGCAGGGCGTTGCGCGAAACGGGCACGCCGTTGAGCTGGTTGTAGGAGCACATCACCGTCCACGGCGAGGCCTCGCGCACGGCGATCTCGAAGGCGCGCAGGTAGAACTCCCGCAGCGTGCGCTCGTCGACGATGGAGTTGCTGAGCATGCGCTCGTATTCCTGGTTGTTGGCGGCGAAGTGTTTCAATGAAGTGCCGACGCCGCGGCTCTGCACGCCGCGGATGAAGGCCGCCGCCATCTCGCCGGAGAGTTGCGGATCTTCGGCAAAATACTCGAAGTTTCGCCCGCCGAGCGGCGAACGCTTCATGTTCACGCCGGGCCCGAGCAGTATCTGCACGTCGTTGGCCTGGCACTCGGCGCCCAGTGCCACGCCGACTTCCTGAAGAAGCGCAGGGTTCCAGGTCGAGGCGAGTCCGGGCGCGGTGGGGAAACAGGTGGCCGCCACGCTCTCGCCGATCGAGGCGCCGGAGGCCTTGCGCAGGCCGTGCGGTCCGTCGGTCATCATGATCGAGGGCACGCCGAGGCGTTCGATCGGCTTGGTGGTCCAGAAGTCGCGTCCGGAGGCCAGCGAGGCTTTCTCCTCGAGGGTCATCTGGGCGACGAGGGCGCGGGCGCGCGCGAGGTCTTCGCTGGGTTCGGCGGCGTGGGCCGCGGTCAGGCACGCGACGAGGCCGAGAGCGGCGCTCGCGAAGCGGAGAAGGGAGGGGGAGTTCATGGAGATGGGGCGCGGGGCGGAAGCGCGGCCGTGCGGAATGGTGGAGGTGGGACGGAAGAGTTGGAGAAGCCGGATGAGGTGTCGCCAGTGGCTGGGCACGCGGCGGGGCCGAGCGGCGGTTCGGCGTTTGGACGCGGAGCGGACCGCGCGGCAGAATGCGGTCCGCTCTTGAACGCGGGACTCAGCGGGCGGTGCCCACGCGGTCGAGGAACTTGTAGCGGGCCTCGACGGTCGACGGGGCGGCCCGCGACTGGACGTCGATGGTCATCACCGGCGGGGCGGGATCTTCGGCGGTAGCGGCCGGCCAGTCGGGCACGCCGGGGCCGTTGGGGTTGCCGGTCTTGATGAACTGGGCGAACGCGGCCTGCATGACCTCCGACACCGCGTGGTCGTCATCGGTCCACGGGATATCCTGCACGAGGCTGAGGTTGCCGAGGCAGTAGGGGATCTCGCAGGCGTGGGGCGCACCGATCGGTTTCAGCACCGGCATGGTGGGCACGCCGCGGCGGGCGGGAGCCGGCGCAACCTGCGGGGGAATGCGTGCGTAGAGATAGCGGTAGGTCGGCTGACCACTGTGGTGGCGATGCAGGTCGAACCACTTCCACGTGGTGTAGGAGATGAAGCGGTCGGAGGCGAGGTCGGTGGCGGAGCGTTCGAGCTCTTCGGGCGTGCCGGCGGGGTAGAGTTGCAGGGCGGTCTCGTGGTCCTGGGGGAAGGCGAGCTTCAGCTTCTCGAGGTACGCGTCTTTCGAGTACGTCGGCGCCTGCATGAAGGCGAGGCCGGGGATCTCCGCGGAGTTCCAGCCGACGAGCAGCGGCACCCGGGCCTGTTCGCCCGCGCCGAAGATCTCCGCGACGGGTTTCGGCAGAAAATGGCCGTCGATCACGGCGGGAAAGCCCCAGCGGCGCGACTCCTGGTAGAGCTCGAAGACCTCGCGTGTGCTCAGGGCGCGCAGTTGGTCGAGCGTGAGGTTGCCGGCCTTCTGGGCGAACTCCGCGCCCTGGCGCTCGGCTTCCGCGAGGGGCACGGCCGCCAAGGAGCTGCCCATCATCGAGCCGCTCTCGCCGATCGCGCCGGCGATCAGGTCACGTGAAAGGGGCGACGCCATGTGGGCGCTCACCGAGAGCGAGCCGGCCGACTCGCCGCCGATGGTGATGTGCTGCGGATCGCCGCCGAAGGCCGCGATGTTGTCGCGCACCCAACGCAGGGCGGCGTTCTGGTCGAGGAACCCGTAGTTGCCCGACGCGTGGTAGGGCGCCTCGGCGCTCAGTGCCGGGTGGGCGAACGAGCCGAAGATGTTGAGGCGGTAGTTGCAGGTGACGACCACGATGCCCTTCGCGGCCATGCTCGCGCCGTCGTAGCGCGTTTCCGAGCCGTCGCCGGCGACGAAGCCGCCGCCGTAGAAGTAGAGGAGCACCGGCAGGCCCTTGGAGTCGCGGCGGGCGGGCGTCCAGACGTTGAGGTAGAGGCAATCCTCGCTCATGCCCTCCGAGCGGAAAACGATATCGGGAAACACGATCGCCTGCACCGGGCTCGGGCCGAACTTCGTGGCCGCACGCACGCCGGACCACGGTGTCACCGGTTGGGGCGCCCGCCAGCGCAGGGCGCCCACGGGCGGCTGGGCAAACGGAATGCCCAGGTAACGCTGCACGCCGGTCTGTGCGTCGTAGCGGCCCTCGACGACACCCGGCGCGATCTGGGTCTGCACCGGGAAGTGCCGGTTGGAGGGAGTCGGTTGCGCGGCGGCGAGGAGGGGCAACGCCATAAGGAGGGCGGACGCCGCGAGGCGGCACCGTACCGGGAAGAGACGAAGGGGCATATCCATGTGCCGAACCTAGCACGAACCTCGCGTTCTCAACTAGTCGCGGACTGAACCTCGGTTCAGAACGCCGGCTGGTTTCAGTGGTGATGGCGGAGTCGGTGGGGCTTGAGCGACGTTTGCCGGAGTCCGCGGTAGGTCACCAGTCTGATGAGCGACACAACGCGCGCCGCCGTTTTGACGCAACCGGTGACCGGATTCGGGACCTTCAGCCACGGGAAATCCGGTTGAGCGACGCAACCGGTGGCCAAACTCGACGCATTTATGGCGAAGCTCCGACACCACTTGCGTGGCTTCAGTAGTTGGCGTCCCCACGGGGATTCGAACCCCGGTCTCGACATAAGCCATTGGAAATAAATGACTTATGCTGACAGAAAACGAGTTACGAAATTGGCGTCCCTCTTGATATTCGGCGACATTGTCACTATCATTGTCACCGAATTTCCCGCTATGGCCTCCATCCGCAAAAAGCCCAACTCCTGTTTTTGGTACGCCTGCTATACCGATGCCGACGGCACCCAGCGGCAGCGCTCGACGGCCACCATGGATCGAACCGCCGCCCTGGCGATGGCGCAGAAATTCGAGGCCTCTTACCTCATGAAGCTGACCGAGGCCCAGGCCCGGAAGGTCGTTTCCGACATCTACGAACAGATCCACGGCGAGCAGCTCTACCACTGCACGACCAAGAAGTTCTTCACCGATTGGCTCGCCTCGAAAAAGAACGAGCTGAGCAACGGCTCCTTCCATCGCTACGAGAATGCCGTCAAGAAGCTCATCGAATTCTTGGGGGAGCGGGCCGACCGCGACATCGCCTACGTCCACAAACGCGACCTGGCCGAGTTGCGCGACAAGACGGCCGCGGCGCTCACGGTGTCGACGGCCAACACCGATTTGAAGATCCTGCGGACCGCGTTCCGCCAAGCGGTGGCGGACGGGCTCCGTTTGGACAATCCCGGTTCCAGTGTTCGGACGCTGGATGATCGCAAGGATGCGAGCGCCGCCGAACGCCGCCCGTTCACCGAAGCCGAGCTGAAATCCCTTCTTCTCGTTGCCAAGGGCGAATGGGAGGGGCTGATCCTCGGCGGCCTCTACACCGGGCAGCGACTCGGCGACCTCGCTTCGCTCACCGGCAGGAAGATCGATCTTGAGGGTGGGCTCCTCACGTTCCGCTCGCAGAAGACCGGGCGCGACATGGTTGTCCCGCTCGCGCAGCCGTTCTTTGCGTACCTCAAGACGAACATGCCGAAGGATCTCGACGCTCCGGTGTTTCCGAAAGCGAGCGCCGAGAAGCAGTCGGCGAAAGGCGAGTCCCGCCGGCTCTCAGCGCAGTTCCATGAGCTTCTGGTCAAGGTGGGGCTCGCGGAGGCCCGACCGAAGGACAAGAACAGCGGCAAGGGGCATTCGGTGAAGCGTACCGTCAGCCAGCTGACCTTCCACAGCCTGCGCCACAACACCACGTCCTGGCTGAAGAAAGCTGGCGTTCCCGAGTCCGTCGTGCGCGACATCATCGGCCACGAGTCTGAACTCGTCAGTCGCCAGTACACCCACGTCGACGACGAGACCAAACGGAAGGCGATCAGCAATCTGCCGGTCTTGTCGTAGCGGTCCAGGGACCGTGTCCCGGTGCGCATCGGGATCTGTTTTGCTCGGTGTCGCATGAATGCCACCGAAAACCAACGCCAACGCGACAACGCCTACGTCCAGGCCTACGAGGCTTGGATCTCCACCCTTACCCCCGAAGAGCTCGCCGCCTTGGCAGCTCGGGATCTGGGCACGCCCGATGCGAGACGGAAGACCGGAAAGGTCGATGATCACCGCGTGCTCTCGGTTGCCGCTGCTCCGGAATCTGATGACAGACTCCCGGCGCCTGATGTTCAGGCCGAGATCCGCATGGCAACAGCCGACGCGCTCTCTTCGTTCTGCGCGCGGGTCCGCTCGCAAGCCAATCCGTTGTTGGCGTTCGACACCCTTTGCTTTGCTTCCGGCCTGATGGAGGTGGAAGGCCTCTCGCAGTCGGCATTGGCGCGCCGGCATGGCGTGACGAAAGCGTGGTTCTCCCAGCAGGTCATCGCATGGCTCGACCTCTTCGATCTCCCTCCTCCGCGCGGCTGTCGCAGCATGCGAGCCCGCGTTGCGTGTCGCCGCGCTCGCATCTTGTCGTTGGAATCGCGGAAATCCGCGGTCGCCGACACTTCCACCTCGAGTCCGGTCGCGGGGAAACGCCGGCGTTATCCAGCCCGATCAGAGAATCCGACCGTCGTGTATGTTCGCGGCCTTGATCTGTTCCGCGCGTGGTTTCGGCGTCGGACGCGCCGTCACCCTGTCGACCAATGGACGCCGGGCGCCAGACGCTTGCTCCGCAAGGAGCTCGCCTGGTTCAAGGCGCTCCACGACTTGCTCGCCGAACGGTGAAACGGGGCGTGCAAACTTACTTTGGTTTTCTGCCAAAACTTACTTTGGTATTCTGTCCAAAGTTTCTTTGGTTTGCTGCTCGCCGGCCCGGCCCGCGGAGCACTTGTGAGTGCTGATCCCTACTGACCGGAACGCTGCGCGGACTTCAGGACTGGCTCGATGAATCTGCGCAGCGTTTCCACGACCTCACTGAAGTGGATCGAGGCGCCGGTCAGTCCGTTGCGTCGGAGGAAGGCGGTCCATTGGGTCTGCTTGGTCGCATCGTTGGCAAACGCGACGGTGAAGACCTCGGGCGAGGCAGGAAGGACGGTTTGTCTTCGCGCGAAGGTTGCTTCGATGGCCTTCAGCAACGTGGCGGTGTCGAACTCGAACCGATGGGAGATGAACCACAAGTCGTAGAAGTCTTTCAGGCGGGTGTTGGCTGCCCCGAGTTTGACCATCGCCTCGAACTTTTCGGCGACCACGGTGTAGACGGGATAGGCGCGGATGCGCGGTGCCGGGAATTCCAGCAGTGTCGGGAACACTGTCTCCTCGGGCGCGGGTGTCACGGCGTCGCCTACGCCCACGTCGATCTGGATCGGCACCTCTGCGGTTCCGAGCCTGGCCATGAGCCAAAGACGGACGCCGCCGTAGGCGTTGTCTTCCCGGATTTCTTCGGTGCGGACCGAGCTTGCGTCGAAGACGAGCCCGTCGGCTGCGACTGGTGTTGTCGCCACTTCTTGGAAGACGGAGATCAACGCCTCTTTCTCGGTTGGGCCGAAACCGAGGAGATCAAGATCGCGGGTCGGGCGATGGGTTTTGTCGTCCCAGACCGCAAACAGCATCGCGCCCTTGAGCAGGAAGCGATCGGAGTAGGGGGACTGGCTGAGCCGGAACAGCAGCCGCTCGATTCCGTAGCGGGCGAGGATCAGGTTGAATTCCTCGCCGCGCTTTGCGGCCACGTTTAGCAGCCGGGCCTTCACCGAGGCGGCGATGTTCTTTGATCCGCTCATGTCAGCATCTCCAGGTAAGGTTGGATGACTCGCTGCACTCGGCAGACTTCCGCCGCGGCAACCAGTTCGTTCATCGTGAATCTCTTGGCCCGCCACCCGTCGCGCAGGGCCTCGACGGCCACGTCGAGGCCGTACTTGTTCCGGTACTTGAAACAATCGGCCACGGTTTTTGCCGGGGAGAAAACCCGGATCGTGCCGCCGGTCAGTTGATGCTCCTGCACGCCGAAGGAGTGCGAGGGCGCCGAAAACTGACAGAACCGGAACGGCTGTTTTCCACTTCGTGGAAAATTGGTGCCGCGGGGTATTGCCAGCCAGACTTGGTGAGGGGACTGCGTGCCGATCCGATGAAACTGAAGAGCGGACAGCAGGCAGATCACGCCCCGTGGCACCTTGAGCGCCGCTTCGATGAGCGACTGGTTCTGATCACCATCGAAAGCGGCGGAGGCGTAGAGCCCTCGCCCGAGCTGCCGCACCTCGTCGCGGATGACGAGGCGGCGAAGGTACTCACGGGTGTAGCCGGCGGCGACGAAGTCACGGGCACGAAACACCCCGAGATCCTTGGCCGTGGCCGAGGATTTGAGCAGGCGAGAGGGCGTGTTACGTTTAGCTGTCACTTCGAAGGATGTGCTATGAAAAAGTAACATTAGTTCAAGCCCTAGTTCGCGCACTTCAGTCGCCCATTCATCTGAACGTCGATCTACCGGTCCCTCTGACCTCTGGCGTCTCGCCCCGTGCCGGGACGCGCAATCGGGTTCGGATGTGATGAGCGACTTCGACCGGGTCGTAGTAGATGAAGTGGCCGAGTCGGTGATGAGGGATGCGGCGTAGCGTAGTCCAACTGCGCAGCGTCCGGATGGACGGCTCCTTCCCCTTCGGAAAGATCCCACTGAGGCGTAGGCCGTTGATGTCGGTTAGTTGATTCCCCAAGAGCGGATTGTTTGGCGTCTCCATGACCTTGGTTGCGTGTCAACTGGCACCCTCGGCCTGTTCACCGCGTATCGATGGAAATGCAGATGCGGCATTCCAGTGCGGCAGCCAGGCGGCAGAGAGTTCGTAGCGTCAGGGCGGTGTTCGCGGGATCGAGGGCTCGTTGCACTACCGCGCGACTCGTCTCGATCCGTCGCGCGAAGGCGGACACGGTCAGCGTTTGCATCTTCATCCGCTTCGTGAGGGCGGCGGAGATGACCGCCTTGAGCGCAAGTGCGGTCGCTTGCGCTTCAAGGCCGTCCTCATGCAGGAAGTCGTTGAAATCGCTTCCGTGATGCGGATTGCGGTGTCGTTTTTGGGCCATCGGGGCAGGCTAGACTGCCTCAAAAATGAGGCAAATCCTATCCCTTTGATGAGCCCGTGTTTGAGCCGCGGTCCTCGAAACAGAGTCCAGGATCCGCGTGTCGAAAATTGGAGACACTCAGCTCAACTCAGCCAGGTATCCCATCAGGCTGTCATAGCTGATCAGCCGGATGCCGCGCATCGCGCCCCGTTTGCGCAGGACGACGCTCTTGACGGGCGGGTTCCCGTCATTGGCGGGACCGGGAACGGTGAGTTCGTTCAGCGTGGTTCGGGACAAGCCCGTGAAACGGCATCGCGCGCCCGGCGCCGGGAACCGGAGCCATTCGGGTTTCGCGACAACAGGAGCGGATGTTGCGGTCGAGGGAAGTGTCATGGTTGCGTTCATCGGTGTTGGTCTCCTTTCAGGCGGTCAGTTCGATGGTGACGTAGGCTTCCTCTCGTTTCTGGAACTCATAGGCGAGCAAGGCGGTGTTCCAGTCGGAGAAGATGTTCTGGCGATGTGGCACGCGCAGACCGTTCTCGGTCGGCTCCATCGTCCACTTCACCGAGCCGATGACGCGGTGCTCGATCCGGTCGTGGAGGTTGATTTCGCCCGCCTCGCTGCCGGGGGCCTGCTTCATGAAGAGCTCAACGG
>JAEXPL010000176.1 GCA_023446865.1 Verrucomicrobiota bacterium
GTTGAACTCCTCCGCAAGTCCGTCACCGCCGTGAAGCGTGACCGCGAAATCGAGGCGCTGCCCGCCGATGGCGGCCGAGGCGGCGCGGAGTTCGCGGGTGCCGCGGAGGGCGGCGCCGAGTTCGCAGAGCGTGCGCAGGGATTCCCAGTCGGGCACCGCGCCGGCGGCGTCCCAGGCGCGGGCGGCGATGGGCAGTTCGGTGCGGCCGAGCTGTGGCACGGCCTGCCCGAGGAGGAAGTCGCGCAGCGTGGCGCGGTCGCGCACGGCGCCGGCCTGCACAAGGCCCTCGAGCCCGAACGAGTGCGCGTAGGTGCCGGTCGGGTAGAACGAGTCGGTCGTCTGCAGCAGCCGCGCGATCCACGCGGCGGAGAAATTGGGGGCAGCTTCGGTCATGTGCGCGCGGTCGCCGGTTTGAAGACGAACGGATGCGCCTCCGGCCCGGCGGCGTGGCTGTGCGGCGCGGCCCCGGCGGCGAGCCGGTGCGGGCGGAACACTTCGTCGATGGCGCGGTAAGCGATGCCCATACGCTCGAGCGACTGGCGCAGCGCGGTGTCGTCGGGCGCGAGCAGGCGGTGTGGTTGCGCCTCGATCGGGAAATGCAGGTTGCCCACGGCCCAGCCGGTGATCGCCGCGGCGTCGGGCGATTGCGGCAGCGGGATCTCCAACACCGGCTCGGGCAGTTGGCGGATCACGTAGCGCGCGGTCGTGTTGGCGAAAACGACGTCGCCATGCGTGAGCGGGCCGGCGAGCTCGAAGCCGAATTCCGTGCCGGCGGCCGCGGAGGCGCGCCACAGGCGGTTCGCGAGCTGGCGGCGCTAGATGGCGATGGCGACCTCCGGCAGCGCGGGATTGGCGGTGATGGCGGCGTGGACGAGATGCATGGACGAAAACGCGCAGCTGTCAGGCGCAGGCGCCGGTGCGGCAGTGTTGGCGATAGGCGGATGGCGGGCAGCGAGTCATGAATTCTATTCAAGCAAGCCTCGGGCCAACGGCGGCGGGCCGGGCGGCGGGAGCGGCTCCCCGATTCCAAGGGCAAGGACACCGCGCGTGGGCCGCAGGAATCTTCGTCGGCGGGCAGATGGTCACCACACCCGCAGCGGGTGGACGCTTGCTCCGGCTCCGCTCAGCACCGCGCCGGTAACGCCGCGCGTAGGGCGGCCGGAGCGAGCGCGCGGTGAAAGGCGTTCGGGCTAGAGCGGTTTGCCTTCTGCTGTGGCCGGGGGTGGCGACCTCGGCCGGAGGGGCCGGCCTCACCGCGGCCAGCTTTCCGAAAACCGCTCTAGCGGCGCTCGGTCTCGGCGTAGAGCGTGCGCACCGAGTCGCGCAACAGCACGACGAACGTGAACACCCCGAGCACCGTGCCGAGCGGCAGGTGCATGCAGTCGAAGGCCGCGACCACGAGGGAGAACGTCCGGTGTTTGCGCGCCCGCAGGCACAGGCCCGAGACGAGATTGAGCACGCCCGAGGTCACCATGAACACGGCGCCGGCGACATAGAACCACTTGAACATTGCAAACAGCGCCGCGGGCGGCGGCCCGTCCTTCTGGTTCGCCCAGAGGGCCGGATCGGTGAAGACGGAGTGCAGGACCAGATAGTGCAGCCCCAGAAACCCGAGGCCGACGATGGCCAGGCCCACCCCGACAAAGTGGCAGATCGCCAGCACGCGCAGGTGGTCGGCATCGGGATTGCGGACGGGCGGAGTCACGGACGGCTGGGTGGGCGGCGGGGGCAGGCTCATGGCGGGAGAACGGGGTACGATCGGGGAATCTGCCGCGACAGTAGCTCCCCCGCGCTGTAGGTCGAGCGCCGAGACACGCGGGCTGGATGCGGGGCCGGCCCGAAGAATCGGGAGCTCCATAGAGCAGGCCCGATGCGCAGGAGACGGCTGGACCAGCGATGGGTGCGGACGAACGGTGGCGCCCGGCGGTTGAGCCCTGTGCCGAGGACCTGGGGTCGGATGGGGAGTCCTCGGGTGTTACCGGCTTGAACTGAATCGGGCTGATGGATGCGATGCTCCGGTGCGCGGGAGCACCCCGCCCCAAACCCCGCTTTCGCATGAACCTCCGCATCACCAGACTCTTCGCCGTGGCCTGCCTGTTGAATCTTCTGCTGGCCGGCTGCCAATCGGTGGACTCCGCGCCTCCGGCCCAGCCCGGGCCGCGGCCGGGCGAGGCGGTCTTGAGCGGGCGGCGGTTCAGCAACGACGAGTGCGGCACCGGACAGATCTACGTGGTCGCGATCGACAGCCAGGTGCTGCCCAACGGGGTCTCGCGTTCCGGATTGCGTACCCAGTACCCGCTGACTCCCGGGCGGCACGAGATTGTTTTCGAGATCCAGCGCGAGATGGGTTGGAGCAACGCGCCCTTCCACGTGCGGGCGACGGTGGTGTTCGAGGCCGCGGCCGAGAAGGCGTATCTGCCCTGCCTCTCCCTGCCGGATCCGGCGACCCGCGCGAAGGCGCGTACCACGGGTGAGTTGTGGATCCAGGAGCAGGCCGGGGGGAAGGCCGTGAGCGACCGGGTTCGCTTCGACACGGTGGGCTACGCGGCGCCCACCATGATGTACTACTAGGCGGCGGGAGACGGTTTCCCCTCCCGCCGGCGTACTACTTCCGCCTTGACGAGTGTAGGGGGAATCTCTTGGCTCGGCGGCGTTCTCACCGGCCGGCGACTCCCGTCGGCCGGATGGATGGGAACCGAGGCGTCTCCGATTCGCAGGACCTCGCCGGCGTGGAAAGGACGGGCTACCCCGCAATCGTTCCGCCTCCGCCGGCTTCCCCACTGCGGTGCCGGACCGTGGCGCGCCCCGTGTGCAAACCCCGGAAAGTCCACTCCAATGCCTGTTCAGAACCTCGTCTCGGGCGCGGTCACCGCCGCCCAAAGCACCACGGTCACGACCGCCCTCGGCACGATCCGCAGCGCCGTCACCTGCCTCCGCAACCTCACCGTCGAGGACCGCCGCTTCCTCCCCAAGATGGGCGGCAAGTCCTTCCTCTTCGTCAACCAGGTGTTGCAGGCCGCCAAGACCAACAGCGGCAAGCTCCCCGCCAGCTTCGACCTGCCCGGTTTCGAGGCCGACCTCGCGCTCTACAACGC
>JAEXPL010000182.1 GCA_023446865.1 Verrucomicrobiota bacterium
CCAGGCGGCGCCGGCGGGCTGATCGAGCAGGCGACCGAGTTGCGTGGGGACGAGCGATAGCATCCACCCTCCGGTGACGCACGGGAGGACAGGGAGCCGGCCCGCGGCGAGGTTGCGCCAGTCGGCGAGGGCGAGTTCGCCGCCGGTGGCGAGGGCGCGGATGAGCTGCTGAAAGCCGCTGATGTGGTGCAGCGGAAGCAGGCAGAGGCTGTTGAGCGGCCCGCCGCCGCAGAAAGCCTGCAGCGCCTCCGCGGCGGCGGTGAGCGTGGCCGGCGTGTGCGTGGCGAACCGGAGCGCGCCGCCGGAGCCGCCGGTGGCGATGAGGATACGCGGTGCTGCGGCGGCGGGCGGGCCCTCCGGGAGGAAGGCCGGGTCACCGACCCGGCCTACAGGAGCGGCAAGCGGAGCGCGGCCGGCAGGGGCGGCGCGCAGGGTTTCCGCGGCGGCACGCTCGGCGGCGGTCCAATGTGGGTTGCAGAGGAGAATGTCGCGGCCGGCCACCAGGGCGGCGATGGCGTGAGCGGCGTAGGCCAGCGGCTCGGCGTGGTCGATCGGGAGCGGTGCGGCGGCGGGTGGGCTCTCGGGCCGTCCGGCGAGCCCACGCCAATCGGCCCCGGTATCCAGAGAGCGGACAGCGGGCTCGTTCAGGCGGCGTGCGGCACAGGCGAGGAGAGTTCCCATAGCGGGCCCGGCGCGAGACGCGCGAGCCACTTGGTGGAAAGCGTGGGGCCCGGGTCGGGCAGGTTCAAGCGCTCGTCGGCGAAGCAGCCGATGGTACCGAAGCCGATGGCGCGGCCGGAGGGCTCGGCGCGGGCGGCGACGGTGAGCGCGGCCTTGGCGCCGACCGCGGTCTCGAAGGCGGAGGAGAACACCGCCTCGGCCTCGTAGCTTTCGAAGAGGCGGAGCAGGCGGCGCGGCGAGCCGGCCAGCGCCGGCTTCACGACATAGATACCACCCCAGCCGAAATCCAGCCAGCGGCGCAGGTCGTCGGTGCGGGCGACGGATTCGTCGAGGGCGAGGCGCGTGGAATACTCGTTGGCGAGCTGGAGGATCGGCTCCTCGTGGCCGACGGCGAACGGCTGCTCGATGAACTCCACGGCGCGGCCCTCGCAGGCCTGCAGCCAGAGGCGGGCGGTGGCGAGGTCCCAGGCGCCGTTGGCGTCGATGCGAAGGCGGTAGCCGGCGGGCAGGCGCGCAAGAAGTTCGGCGAGCAGGGCGCGCTCGGTGGTGTCGTCGCCCACGCCGACCTTCCACTTCATCGTGGTGTGGCCGCGGCCGATGGCGCGATCGAGGGCCGCGAGCGCGATGGGGCCGGCGGGCAGCAGGGCGGCCAGCGGAAGCTGGCGGATGGGCAGAGGCGAAGCGGGGTGGTGGAGTGCGTCCCAGGCGCTTTCGAACGCGAAGCGGCAACACGGCAGGGCGGCCGGAATCGCCTGCACGAACGACTCGTCGATGGCGGGCGGCAACGTGGCGCAGAACGCGAGTGCGGCGGCGAGCGTCTCGCTCCCCCAGGCGGGCAGCGGCGCGATCTCGCCGAGCGCGAAGCGGCCGTCGCCGCCCTGGAGCCGTAGGAGCACACCCTCGCGTTCCGCCCACGCCCCGTGGGCCGTGATCAGGGGCTGGCGGAAAGCGGCGCGGTAGGCGCGGTACTCACAACGGACGGACATGGCTGCGGAAGAATTTTGCCGATTCAGGCGGGCACAGGGAAGGCCCGTGCGGGTCTCGGCAACACACCCGCTCCAACTTCATCGGCGTGCGCCGCAGAAAATGAACCGCAGCTGGGTGGGGTTAGGGTGGAGTTGCAGGCGGGGCATGGGGAAGGAACCCCGGCTACGGCGCGCGATCGGGCGTCGCAGTCGGCGGGGACGGGGGCGGCGTGTCCGGGCTGGTGGTGACGGAGACGGAGCGACGGGAGCGGCGCTCGTGGCGGCGCCGTTCCTGGCGGACGGCCCATTCCTTCGGCGGAGCGGTGACCCAAGCCAAGGGGCGGTCGGGGCGGATACCGAGGAGGGAGGTCAGCAGGTAGATGATGGGGATGAGCAGCGTGGCGAAGCTGATCGACTGGAAGAGCACGGCGATCGCCAGCAGGCTGCAGGGCATGATCCAGAACACGGCGCGCCAGCGCCGGAGCATGCCGGTGAGGGTCATCCCGAGCAGGCCCCCGAAGAACCACACCTGCCAGGGCAGCACCGCGACGGTGAGCCCGAGGAGGTAGAACAGCGGGGCGAGGCGCAGGCGGCGCGAACCCGTGAGCATGATTTGGAGCCATGCGCCCAGCAGCAGCGGCCCGAGTTGGATCACGAGACCGAGCACCACTTCCCAGATCTGGAGCACGGTGGTGGGCGGCAGGATGACCTTGTTGGTCAACAACCACGCGCCGCCGGCGGCACGGACGAGGTCGACCCAGGACCACACGCACGTGAGCAGGGTCGGGAGCGTGACCAGCTCGTTCTGGGCCGAACTGCGGAGGGAATGGCGCCGGCGGCGGCCGAGAAACAACGCGGTGGGCAGCAGCAGAAGGACGAGCGAGAGCGCGAGGTAGAACGGCGCAAGTTGCATGAGAGCCGAGGGCGAGTTTGCGGCGCGACAAGACCCGAAAGGGGGGCAGAACACAAGGCGCGTATCGCGCCCCCCGGCGGATTTTCCCGCGGATGGTGGCGTGTCGCTGATCCGCGGTTTCGGCTGTTGCCGCGCGGGGGCGCCTCCGTAGCGTCGGGCGCCATGAAGTCGTTTTTCGCGAGTTTCCTGGGCACGTTGACGGCGCTGGTGGTCTTCGTTCTCGGCGGTGCGTTCCTGATGTTCGTCGGCGTTGCGATGCTGGCGGCGCTGGGGCAGCAGGCGCCGCAGCAGACCGTCGAGAAGGGCGCGTTCCTGGTGTTCGACCTGAACACGAACATCACCGACGCGCCCTCGCCGTTCGAGGGGGGCGGGAAACTGGCGGCGGTCCTGGGCGCGGACGGCAAACGCCTCCAGCTGCGCCTGGTGCTCGAGGCGCTCGAGCGGGCGCGCAAGGACGACCGGATCGCCGGACTGCTGCTGCTCGGCAACCTCCAGCCGCAGGACTACGGCAGCGGCTATGCGGCGCTGCGCGAGGTGCGGCGGGCGGTCGAGGCGTTCCGCGCCTCGGGCAAGCCGGTGGTGGCGTATGCCGAGAATATGGACACGCGCGACTACTATCTGATGTCGGCGGCATCCGAGGTGGTGCTGCACCCGTTCGGCCTGATCTGGATGCCGGGCCTGGCGAGCGAACCGATGTTTTTCGCCGGGGCGTTCGAGAAGCTCGGGATCGGCGTGCAGGTGACGCGTTCCGGCCGCTACAAGAGCTACGCGGAGACCTATGTGCGCAAGGAGCTCAGCCCGGAGGCGCGCGAGGCCACGCAGAAGCTGATCGACGATTTGTGGGGCGAGATCCGCAACCAGACGGCGGAGTCGCGCAAGCTGACGCCGGTGCAGCTGCAGGGCGTGATCGAGCAGCCGCAGAGCCAGATCGGCGAGGTGGCGGTGAAGAACGGTCTGGCCGACCGCACGGCCTACTGGGACCAGGTGCTGGACGATCTCAAGAAACGCACCGGCAGCGACGCGGATGAGCGAACCTTCAAGCAGGTTGCGCTGCGTACCTACCTGAAATCCGGCGGCGCACCGGCGCACCACGGCGGGAAGATCGCGGTGGTCTACGCCGAGGGCGTGATTGTCGACGGCGAAGGCGAGGAGACCGCGGAGATCGGTGGCGATCGTTTCGCCCGCGAGCTGCGGGGCCTGCGACTGGACGACGAGGTGAAGGCGGTGGTCCTGCGGGTGAACAGTCCCGGCGGCAGCGCCAACGCCAGCGAGGTGATCCAACGTGAGCTGACGCTTCTGCGCCAGGACAAGCCTGTGGTGGTCTCGATGGGCTCGGTGGCGGCCTCGGGCGGCTACTGGATCTCGACCAGCGCGGACCGGATCTTCGCCGAGCCGGAGACGATCACGGGCTCGATCGGCGTCATCGGCATCCTCTTCAACGTGCAGGATCTTTCGAAGAAGATCGGCGTGTCGTTCGATGTCGTGAAGACCGGCAAGTTTGCCGATACCGAGACCATCTCGCGTCCAAAGACCGAAGAGGAGCTGAGCTCGATCCAAGCCACGGTCGACTGGATCTACGACTCCTTCATCACCCGGGTGGCGGAAGGTCGGAAGCTCGACCCGGCGAAGGTGCGCGAGATCGCGCAGGGGCGGGTGTGGTCCGGCGTCGACGCGAAGCGGCTGGGGTTGGTCGACGAGTTCGGTGGGCTGGAGGCGGCGATCGCGCACGCGGCGTCGCTGGCGAAGGTGGGCACGGACTACCAGTTGCGGGAGTATCCGGGGAAGAAGGAACTGGGCGAGGTGCTCCAGGAACTCTTCGAGGAGACGGGCGATTTCATGAGTCGCGACACGATGGCGAAGGAACTCTCCCGGCGCGTGCGCACGGAATGGCGGGCACTGGGCCAGTACAACGACCCACGCCACGTCTATCTGCGGATCCCCGTCGAGCTGGAGCTGAACTGAGCCTGAACCCTTCCCTCCATGCACAAGGAAACCGTTCTGCTGCGCGATTGTCCGGCCGCTGAAGTGCCCGCCGGCACCCCGGCGGTGCTCCCGGCCGGCACCACGGTGGTGGTCACCCAGACGCTCGGCGGCAGCGTGACGGTGCGGGCGCTGGGCACGCTCTTCCGGATCGCGCCGGAGGCGGTCTCCGCTCTTCGGGGATTCGGCGCGGCGGCGGCCGCGGCGGCACCCGGCGCGGAACCGGCGGCGTTCTCGGAACAGCTGGTCTGGGCGGCGCTGCGCACCTGCTTCGACCCCGAGATCCCGCTCAACATCGTCGATCTGGGGCTGGTGTACGATCTTTCTGTCGAACCCGCTCCGGACGGGCGTCACTCCGTCGAGGTGAAGATGACGCTCACCGCTCCCGGCTGCGGCATGGGCCCGGTGATCGCGGAGGATGCGCGGGCGAAGATCGCGGCGCTGCCCGGCGTGGCCGTGGCGAAGGTCCACATCGTGTGGGACCCCGCGTGGACTCCGCAGATGATGTCGGTCGAGGGGCGGCAGGTGCTCGGTCTCGAGTGACACGGTGGCAGGCCGGCCGCCACGGCGACGTTCTCCTCACGTGCGACGGGTGCGGTGCGTTCGTCCCACGGGGCGCGGCGTGGTGCCGGCTCAGGCCAACGGCGGACGTGCGAGGTACTCCTCCATCGCCCGACTCAGCGCTTTGGCGTCGGTCTCGACGGTCCGAAACAGCGCCTGCATCCGTGGAAAATCGCCGGCGCGGCCGGCCTTCTCGAGGGCGCCGGCCGTGTGTTGGAGTGCGAGGCCGCTGATGTTGGCCGCAGCACCCTTGAGCGTGTGCGCCTGGAGCGTGGCGCTCCGGCTGTCGCGGGCCAGCAGGGCGACACGCAACTTCTCGAGCAGATGCGGCAACTCCTCGAGGAACTTGCCGAGGAAGATCCGGACCAGGGCGTCGTCGCCCAGCACGCGCCCGAGCAGCGAGGCGGGGTCGAAGATGGTCGCCGGGGCGGTGTCTGCGGCCGGACTCGCAACGGCCCCGAGCGAGTTCGTGGTGGCGCCGGCGGGCAGCCAACGTGCGAGGGAGGCGGCCAGCATCTCGGGCTGGAGCGGTTTGGACAGGTAGTCGTTCATGCCGGCCGCGAAGCAGAGCTCGCGGTCCTGCGGGGTGGCGTGGGCGGTCATCGCCACGATCGGTACCTGGTGGCTGGTGACAGCGGTGTGTTCGGCCCGGATGAGGCGCGCGGCGGAGAGGCCGTCGAGCTCGGGCATCTGCACGTCCATGAAGACGAGGTCGTAGGGGATGTCGGCGAGGGCCTGCACGGCCTCGGCGCCGTTGGCGACGACATCGACGCGGGTGAAGCCGAGCTTGGCGAGCAGGGCGACGGCGACGAGCTGGTTGGTGGAGTTGTCCTCGGCGAGGAGGATACGTTCGCCCCGCTCGGAGTTGGCGGGCGCCGGGGCGGCGGGCTCGGGGGCGGCGGCGAGGTGGCCGAAGGCGGCGACGAGGCTGTCGAGCAGCTCCGCGGGCCGCACCGGCTTGGGAATGCAGGCGGCGAAGAGGTGTCGGTGATCATCGGGTACGCCGCCGCGGCGCGAGGGCGTCGCGAGGCCGACGAGCGGGGTGTGGCGGAGCGCGGGATCCGCGGCGACGATCTGGGCGAGGGCCACGCCGTCCGGTGGCGGCATCTGGAGATCGACCAGGGCGGCGGCATAGGCGCTGCCGGTGGCCAGCTCGCACTGCAGGGCGGCGAGGGCGCCGGCGGCATCGGCGACGGCGGTGACCCGGGCGCCCCAGCGCGAGAGCTGGCCGGCGAGGGCGTCGCGGCTGCTGGTTTTGTCGTCGACGACGAGGAGGGGGACGTTCTGGAGCGGGGCGGCGGCGAGAGGCTCGGTCGGCGGCACGATGCCGAGCCGGGCGGAGAACCAGAACTCCGAGCCGCGGCCGGCAGCGCTGACGAGGCCGATCTCGCCGCCCATGAGCGTGGCGAGCTGTTTGCTGATCGCGAGGCCGAGGCCGGTGCCGCCGTATTTGCGGGTCGTTGACGCGTCGACCTGGGAGAAGCTCTGGAAGAGCAGGCCCTGCTTCTCCGGCGGGATGCCGATGCCGGTGTCGCGCACGGCGAAGCGGAGGACGGCGAAGTTGTCGGAGCGGGCGGCAAGGGTCACGGCGACGACGACTTCGCCGGCGGCGGTGAACTTGACCGCGTTGCCCGCGAGGTTGAGGAGGATCTGGCGGAGGCGGCCGGGATCGCCGCGCAGCCGGGCGGGCACCGCCGGGTCGACGGTGCAGACCAGCTCGAGGCCCTTCTCGTAGGCGCGGACGGCGAGCATGGCGGCGAAGTCGTCGAGCAGGGTCTGCAGGTCGAAGTCGAGGTGTTCGAGCTCGAGCTTGCCGGCCTCGATCTTGGAGAAGTCGAGGATGTCGTTGACGAGGGCGAGGAGGGCTTCGCCGCTGGCGCGCACCGTCTGGGCGTAGCGGCGCTGGGTGGCGTCGAGGGGGGTGTCGAGGAGGAGGCCGGTCATGCCGATCACGCCGTTCATGGGCGTGCGGATCTCGTGGCTCATGTTGGCGAGGAAGGCGCTCTTGGCGGCGCTGGCGGACTGGGCGCGATCGGTCATGTCGCGCAGGTGGCGGTTGGCCTCCTCGAGCTGGTTCATCGCGAGCCGGAGGCGGTCCTCGGCGAGTTTGCGTTCGGTGAGATCGACGAAGTTGGCGATGAGGTAGGTCTGGTCCTGGAGGTCGATGCGGTGCACCGAGAAGATGCCGTGGCGGGTCTCGCCCAGGCGGGTACGCAGGGAGGTTTCGACGCCGGGCGAGCCGGCCTCGCGGGCGGCGCGGGTCTTCTCGGGGAGTGCGGGGTCGACGAAGATGCCGAGCTCGAAGCCGGTGCGGCCGATGGCCTCGGCATCGGAGTAGCCGAGCACGCGACGGAAGGCGGCGTTGATCTCAATGAGGCGGCCTTCGTCGAGGGTGGCGATGGCCATGAGCGATTCGCTCAGATTGAAGGCCTTCGAGAACTTCTCCTCGGAGAGCTTGATCAGGGAGATGTCGCGGGTGATGCCGAAGATGGCGGGGGCGCCGTTCCAGTGGCCGCGGACGAAGCGCGTCTCGACGGGGATGCTGTTGCCGGCGGCGTTTACGATCGGGAGGGGGCTGGTCTCGACGCGGCCGGCGAGGACCTGGCGGATCACCCATTCGGCCTCGGTGCGGACCTCGGCGGGGTGGAGCATGAGCACGCTCCGCCCGAGGAGGCTCTCGGCGGCGTAGCCGAGGCGGGCGAGCACGGTGCGGTTGGCGGCGAGGATGTGCCCCTCGCGGTCGAGCACGGTGAGGAAATCGCCGGAGTGGTCGAAGAAGTTGCGAAAGTTCTCCTCGCTGCGGGCCATGGCGGACTCGGCGGCGACGCGGTCGGTGACGTCGTGGACAATCGAGTAGAGGAGCGGTTGGCCGTGGAGGGAGATCGGGGTGCTGTAGATCTCGACCTCGCGCAGGGAATTGTCGGCGCGGCGGTGGCGGACCTCGAAGCGTTGGAGATTGCCGTGCAGGGCGGCCGACATTCGTTCGCGCACGACGGCGGGCGGCTGGACATTGAGATCGGCGATGGTCTTGCGGGTGAGCTCCTCCGGGGCCCAGCCGTAGAAGGCGGCCGCGGCCGGGTTGGCCTCGACGATGGCGCCGCTGTGCGGCTCGACCAGAAGCATCACGGCGCGATTGTTGGCGAAGAGGGTGCGGTAGCGGCACTCGCTCTCGCGGAGCTCCGCGGTGCGTTTGTACACCTGCGACTCGAGGTCCTCGCGGCGGCGCGCGGCCTGGCCGACAAAGAGCGCGAGCGCGCCGGTGAGGAACAGGCCGGTGAGCCCGGCGGTGGCGCCGGCGCGGTGCGGATGAGCGGCGACGAAGGCGGGGCCGGGGCGGGCGTCGAGGGCCCAGGTGCGGTCGAAGATGAAGAGGGGGGCGAGGACGGTGTCGGGCCCGACCATCGTGTCGGCCCCGCGGATGCTGGCGGCGAGCTGCTTGGGGTGGGGCGGGTCGCTCAGGTCGAGGAGCCGGTACTGGATGGCGGTCTCGCGGTCGAGCATGAGGGCGAGCTGGAGGGTGCGCTCGGGTTGGAGCAGCCCCACGGCGAAACCGCGCAGAACACCGTCCGCCGAGACCACGGCCTGGGCGGCATAGATCGTGTTGCCGGCGGCGCCGGTCGCGTTGTCGGTGAAAC
>JAEXPL010000206.1 GCA_023446865.1 Verrucomicrobiota bacterium
CCCCCACACATGATCCCTGCTCTCCGCCGACAAGGCCGGATGCGCGCGCGCGTGCGCGTGCCCCCCACCGGTATGACCCTTGTTGAGGTCATGGTCGCCATGTTCGTCCTCGTCGTGATCTTCTCCGCCGCTTTGGGTGCTATCATCCAGGTGCGGCAGCGCTCGATCTCGGCGCGCAATCGCCTGCGGGCCACCGCCATCATCAATGCGCGCATGGAGGAGATGCGGGCGATGCCGTTCGCCTCGCTCGTCACGAGCCTCGCCAACTCCTCCTTTCAACGCGGCACGGAGACCAATACCGCCTTCACCGGCACGAACGGCTACACCTTCAACTGGACCCGACTCAAGCAGGCGGCCGTCGACAGCGACGAGGGCAACACGCTCTGCTGCGTGGTCGTCACCGTCTCCTGGTCGGAGAGCGGCCGGCCCAAGCAGCTGCAGACCCTCTCCTACTTCTCGGCTTCCGGTGTCTCCACCCGCCAGGTCGCCCGCCGGGCGATCGATCTCGGCCCCCTCGCCCCGACCATCCTCTGAACATGAGCACCGTTCGTCGCCAACGCGGCTTCACGCTCGTCGAGATTCTCTTCGCACTCACGATCTTCCTGCTGCTCGTCACCGGAGTCATGAGCGTCTTCGTCTCCGTCAGCCGCGTGATGATCGAGATCTCCGATACGATGGCGCTCAACGCCACGACCCGCGTCCTGCAGGACCGCCTGCTGCTCGACCTGCACTCGATCGTCAAGGTGACCGCGATGGCCGAGCAGAGCTTCACCGCCACCTTCACCGACATCGCCACCGGCGCCTCCGGCACGATCACCTACAGTTTCACCAACGGCACCCTGCAGAAGGTGACCAACGTGAACGGCGTGCAGACCACCTTTGTCGCGGCGCGCGACCTGGTCACCAACCCTGCCGCCCCCACCCGCTCGAAGTTCGTCTTCATCAACCGAACCGGCTCCAGCTCCGCCACCGCCACGCAGCCCGCCGAGGTCCGTTCCATCCAGGTGAGCGTCGTCCCTCAGAACACCGCCCGCCAGACCCTCGGCCTCGTCCGCGGGGTAAACGATCCGTTCTGCACCGCGCTCGTCCAGCTCCGCAACATCACCAACTGACCCCGCCATGATCCTTCGCTCTTCCCGCGGCGCCGCCCTGATCCTTTCCCTCGTGCTCGGCATCGTCCTCATCTTCGGGGTCGGAGCATTGCTTGCGACGATGGTGGCCGAGTACCGCGGCACCTACCGCACCTCCCTCAACGCCGTCGCCTTCCATCTCGCGGAAGCCGGCATCGATCGGGTCGCCAACGCCATCTCCGCCGGCACCATCAAGACCACCAACGGCTGGACCCAGACCGGCTCGACCTATTCCCGCAACTACACCGTCGCCACCAACCTGGCCGGCCGCGAGAGCAAGGGCTATCGCGTCGTCTACTCCTCGGCCGTCAACGGCGGCACCACCACCTACACCGTCTCCTCGCGCGGCTGGGTGCGCAGCGACGCCGGCGGCATCCTCGCCCAACGCGCGATCGAGACCACGTTCACCCTGTCCAATACCGGCTCCGGCGGCATGCGCCCCGGCGCCTATGCCAGGTTCGGGTTCACCAACGGCAGCTTCTCCCCCGGCGGGACCATCTCCGCCACCCAGCCCGGCGCGGTCTACGACAGTTACGACAGCACCAACAACGCCGCGCCCAACGCCGCCTCGAATCGCAGCAATCAGTGCGTGATCGGCACCCTCTCCAGCACCGACAACGCCCTCGACCTCTCCAACGGCACCTACTACGCCCAGCTCAAAACCGGCACCTCCGCCGGCAACCCAACCCCGCGGGTCAACTACAACGTCAGCAGCAACGGCACCATCCTCGCCCAGCTCGACAACCCCGGCACTACCGCCGTCACCGACCTCGTGCGTTTCGACCCCAATCAGGCCAGCTACGTGGGCCGCGACTTCACCGCCAGTTTCACCCTCCCGGCCCCGCCCTCGGCCAGCCAGGCGGACACGGCGACATGGCAGATGGTCGTCCCAGCCACCAGCGCCGCGCAAAACAGCCAGTGCCGCCTCCAGGCCAGCATCGGCGCGCTCCAGAGCGCCAACGATCTGCCCAACGCACCGATCAGTTTCAGCGGCAGCACGCTCACCATTGGCACCAGCGACACGAGCAAGATCTACATCCCCACCCGCGGCCTCGGCAATTTCACCACCCTGGTCGTCTATGGCGAGGTGTTCATCGTCACCTCCGGCACGATCAATCAGCTCAACGTCGTCTTCAAGACCGCCAACGCCAAGCTCACGCTCTACACCGACAGCAACGTCCCCGTCATCACCTCGCAGCAGCAGCTGGGGACCGGCAACGCCGTCACCAACTACGAGGCCAAGCGCCTCACCGTCGGCATCCTCCCGGGCAACGCCGGCCTCAACAGCCTCGCCGCCACCAACTTCACCACCGCCAACGTCTCCTCGGCCATCGCCACCGCATTGGCCAACCCGACCAACGGCCCCGACATCACGCTCAACAACGTCGGGAGCAAAGCGATCACCGCCAACTTCCTGGCCCCCTGGTCCGCCGTACAGATCGACGCCGACGGCAGCCAAGGCGGCATGTTCTGCGGCTCGCTGATGGCCCGTACCCTCAACATCAAAGGCACCAACGGCTTCCCCTTCCACTGCGACCAAGCGCTCAGCGGCGGCAACGGCAGCACCCCCACGCTCACCGTCGGCACCTGGCGCGAAATCCTGCCGACCGCCGCGATCTTCCAATAAGGTTTTACCCTTTACCTCGCCCCTATCGAGGCTGAGGGACACCAAGCCGGTTGGCTGGATCCACGGTGACTGGACGGAAGGACAAAGAGAAAGCGAGATGTTCGGATTTGCGGTACCCGAGGGTCGATCACAGCCAAGGCCACCCGTGATCCGGCCGCAACGATCAATCCATTGAGGCCGGGCAGAAAAGGTCAGGCTTTGGGCTTTGTGTTCTCTCGCTGGTAAGCCGACACCCGCCGGCTCACGTCGTGAAGACCGCCCATGTTTAGGTGTTCGCCCAGCCAACGGTTTGTCGCGTCGCTCTCCCTTCAGGGCCGCCGCCAGCGCCCCCCCGCCAACTCCTTGTCCGCAGCAATGTCCTTGGCTGTGCGGCCCGCCCGGCGCAACAGCTCCGCCAACCGTTCCTCAAATTCCCGCTCGCGCCACGCCACCAGATCGCCCCCGCCAACGCTGTGGCCTGCCCGCACTGCTCCTTGAGCAGTTCGGCCCGGGACCCGGCGCGGTCCCCGCCCTCCCTTCCTGCGAAAGGCAGTCTTGCGCACCAACTACGACTCGTCGAGTGTTTGCCTGCCGTTGCGGAGACAACGTCGCGATGGAGGCCCCCTCCCCGTGTGCTCCTCGCGGTCCAACCCATGCACAAGCCTTTCCTCCTCTCCCGGCACCTGTTTGCCGGAATTGCCGGAGTTCTTGCCTCCTTGGCCATCGCCGCGCCGACCATCACGCAACAACCGGCCAGCACCGTCATTGCCACCAGCGGCCAGGCCGCCACCGTCTCAGCCCAAGCCACGGGCACCGGTACGATCCGCTGGCAATGGCGCCGCACTGGCTTGGCGCTTTCAGGACAGACCAGCGCCACGCTTACCCTGCCAGCGACCACCATGGCCGACGCGGGATACTACGACGTGGTCGCCACCGACGACACCGGCTCCACCACCTCCGCGCCCAGCCGCCTGATGGTCACGCCAGTCGGCGGCTACAAGAACACCTTCCGCCTGGATACGACCTTCCGTCCGACCTTCGAAAAAGACGGAGCAACGATCTACGGCATCGCCGTCGCTCCCAACGGGCAGGTCTACGTCACCGGCGATTTTGTCCGCATCGCCGGGGAGAACCATACCGGCGTGGCCCGTTTCTCGGAGAGTCTCGCCATCGACTCCGCTTTCAATCCGCCCGTGCTTTCCGCCGCCTACGCGATCGCCGTCCAGCCCGACGGCAAGTTGATCCTCTCCGCCAACGCGCGGCGGTCCGACGGCACGACCGCCGGACCGCTGGTCCGCTTGCTCAGTAGCGGCAGCATCGACGAAAGCTTCACCTCGCCCGTCTTTTACCCGACGAACGCCCCAGGCAATGTCGTGGTCGCCGCCCTGCAGACCGACGGGAAGATCCTCGTCACCGGTTCATTCACGGTCGCCGCCAATCTGCCGCGGGCCGGGATCGCCCGCCTCAATGCGGACGGGACGATCGATTCGTCCTTCATCGCCAATCTTGGTGCATCCCCAAGTGTAAACCAGGTCGCTCTCAGCGGCAGCAAGATCGTTGTGTTCGGCTCGTTCCGCACACCTACAGGAGCTAGCAGGCAACTTGTCCGCCTAAACAACGACGGCAGCGAGGACACCGCCTTCATCCCACAGGTGTATAGCATCAACGGGTACGGAGGTTTCGCCGTCGACTCCGTCGGCCGCATCTATGTCAACGGCAGCGTCTCGTCCGGTTCGGGCATGAGAACGTTGCGCCTGCTCGCCGATGGCAGTGTCGACGCGTCCTTCCGCGTAAGTCCCCTTACCGAACTCACCTACTT
>JAEXPL010000290.1 GCA_023446865.1 Verrucomicrobiota bacterium
CTACTGCGCCGCGGTCCGGCGCTGCTCGCCTGCCTGCTGCCGGCCGTCGCGGTCATGGTCGCGATCCTCAACGTCCCGCAAGGCAACCAGCGGCAACTTGGCGGCCACGCGTTCGAGATGGCGCAGATGGGACTCACCTTCCTCCTGCTCGGCCTGCTCTGGCTGGAGAACCGCGCCGCCGTCACCGCCGCGTGGAGCTGGCGCGTGCACGGGGCGCTCGCCGTCTGCGCCCTCGTGAGCGCCACCTGTTTCGCGCGCGGCGTGCTCACCGGCGGCGTGTTCGCCCTCATGGTCGCGCTGCCCGTCCTGCTCATCCGCGATTGGCGCGGACTCCTGCGCCGCGGCCCGGCGCTGCTCGCCTGCCTGCTGCCGGCCCTCGCCGTCATGGTCGCGATCCTGAACGTCCCGCAGGGCAACCAACGCCAACTCGGCGGACACGCGTTCGAGATCGCGCAGATGGGGCTCACCTTCCTGCTCCTCAATCCCGCCCACCTGCTGCTCGGTCTCCAGGAAATCACTCCCGCCTCGGTCGTGCTTCTCGCCGGCGCGAAGATCGCGGTCGTCGCCAACGGCCTCGCCGTCGCCCGCGGCCGGTTGCGCGTTGTGCTGCTGGCGCTGCTCGCCTTCGACCTCGGCAACGCCGTCCTCCTCGGCATCGGGCGCTACCACACCGGGCCGGCCGCCGCGCTCGGACCGCGCTACCTCTACGGGTCGCTCCTCGCGACGCTGCCCTTCGCCGGCCTCGCCGTTGCCCGCCTGCTCGAGCGCTGGGTGGCCGCACCGCGGATCCAGCGGTTCGCCGGCGCGGCGCTCCTGGCCAGTCTCGTCTGGTACTGTCTGCAAGGCTGGCCGGCCGTGCTGGAGCCCTTCGTGCGCTGGCGCGGCACCGAGCAACGCGCCCTGCTCGCCGCGCCGCAGAACAACGACGACAACGCCATGGTCCCCGCCCTCGACTACATGCACATCGAGCGTGCCAAAGCCCTCCAGCGCGCCTACAACCTCCATTGAGTCGCGCAGCAACGTCTCGATTGCCGTCGAACGACGCCACAAACCAAGTTCCGTGAACCACCCATCACCTTCTATGAAGAGAACAATAGCAGTGATCACCGCACTACTTGCAGTTGCCGGGCTTTGTTTGGGCGCACCGGGAGGTACATTGCTTCAAATCGAGGGTGAGGTTTCGGTGGTTGGCATTATGCTCGGTGGAAAAGGGAAGGACTCCCCGAGGTATACGCTTGGGATTGCTGTGAAAACGCCATCGGACTGCAGGACGAAGAGCCTTTATCCGATCTACCTACTCAACGACTCCGATCTCCTTGTTGATGGAGTGAAGCTCTCGGAGGGCGACCGTGTACGCTTCGAAATCGATCGGGCAAAGATCGGTCCTGAGACGGTCCAAAATCTGGGGATAACCGATCTTGTACATCTTCAGATTGTAGCTCGCACAACCTTGTCACAAACGCCCGAAGCGCCGGAAGACCCACCAAGCACCGCAACCGAGACCGACCAATCACGCGAAGGGTATTTGTTACCGAAGCCAAAGACATGGACTGGCAATGCGCCGGGCCAGAAGGCGAAGTAACTCGGAAGAGGCCAGACTCGGCCGTTTTCAAGGCTGACGCGAACGGCGCCACCGCCACGATCCGGCAATGCCGGCGAGGTAGCAGGCGACGCCGCAGGCGAACACCCACGGCCATTGCTTCAGGAACTTCGGCGAGAGGTAGGACAACCGGCCGAGCTCGATCGGCTCGGTGAACGCGAGCTCGTGCCCGGCCTTTACCCGCGCGATGACGCGGAATCGCTTCGCGCCGCCCTCGAGGTGTTCGGTCTTGAACCGGGCGACGGAGTCCACGCGGGCGTTGAGCAGATCATGCCGGCGCCCGGCCTCGTCCTCCACATAGAGCTCGGCCACGCCGGGAGCGACAACCCCGCGCACCGTCAGCCGCAGGTACATCCGGCCGCACGCTTCGATGTCGCGGCTCACCAGCACCCGCTCGCCGTCCGCCGGGCCGACCGTCGCGAGGACCGCCCGGCCATCGGTCGGGTCGGTCGTGCGCGCGAAACCGGTGCTGCGTTGCTCGTCGATCTCGATCGTGCACGGCGGCACGACGCTCGGCGGGAGCACGCGGCGGAACGCCGGATCATCGAGCATGGGCCGCGTGAAGGTCGGGTGCGGGAGATTCGGATGCGTGTCGCCGTTGCCGAGCCCGCCAAACCGGCCCGTCTGCAGGTAGCTCGTCACCATCGTGCGCTGCTCCCGATCCTGCGCCGCATAGTGCCGCGCGAGTCCGTCGAGCGCCTCCGGACCGGAGAACCGCCAGTACGCCCCGCCCACCGCCACGCCCCAGACGAGCGCGACCGCCAGCCACGCCAGCCGCCACCACCGCGCCGCCGGCCAGAGGACGAGCAGCGCCAGCGCGTTCGCCACCACGCCGGTCGCGAGCACATCCCAGTAACGCACCGCCACGGCATTGAAGCCGTTGCCGCGGCCGACCGCGAGGCAGGCGAGCAGCACCCAGCACCAGCCGCCAAGGATCGCGACGAGCCACTTCGGCCGATCCTCGGTGCGACGCCCCACCGCCAGCAGGACCACAGCGAGCAACGGCAGGTGGAGCAGCACCGCCGCCGTCCGGTCGAGCGGCCAGGCGAGCAGCACCTTCGCGCGTTCCCAGAATTCGGCGACCGTGTGGACCTTCGCGCCCGAAGCGGGCAGCGCGTCGGCCATCAGCCACCAGGCCCAGCCCAGCAACGCCACATTGAACAGCACCGTCACGCCGGCCCGGATGCGCTCGCGTCCCCGCCACAGGTCGACCACCCCGACGGCAGCCAGCACCGCGGCCGACGCCGCGCCCGCGGCGATCGAGAAGAGCGCGATCACGCCCGCGACGGAGCCGAGCGCCCAGCCGCGCCAACCGCGGCTCTCGGTCATGCCCGCCAGATGCAGCATCTCGAAGGTGAGCGAGCCGAGGAAGGCCGCCTGGAAACCCCAGAGGTAGTTTTCATGAATGCCCGGCGCCCCGAGCAGCAGCGCGACCAGCCCCAGCGCAACCGGCCGGCGCCAGTCGGCGAAGAGCCGCGTCACCCAGAAAGCCAGAACCGCAAGGAAGGCGGCGAACAAGCCGACATTGGCGACCAACTGCACGCGGTCGTCCCACTGCCCATTGAGCGCGAAGCACAGCAGCGAGCTCGCCCGCGCCACCGCCGGGTGATGCTCGCCGTGGGGCCAGAAGAGGTTCCGCCAGCTGAATTGGCCGAGCAACCACGGCCGCAGGATCGAGGCGCCCTCGGCCGCCCATTGGTCGAAATACGGGATGTCGCCGCCGCACCGCGCGACAAGGCTCAGCTTCAACGCCGCGCCGACCAACACCGCCCCCACGCCTTGCAGGAAGGCGGCAGCCGCCGAACACCGCGAACGCGGCCGCAGCTCGACCGGTTCATCAGCTTGTGCGGGACCCATGGCGCATGCCCGCAAGCCCGATACCGAATGCCAAGGTTATTCTCAGGCCCGTCCTCCGGGCATCGCGGAGGTTTTCGCTTGCGGCGGCGCCTGTAGGCCGGGTCGGCTTCTTCGGATAGCCACCTCAGCAAGGTGGCCTACAACAAGGCAGCGCCACCTCGCCCCCAAATTTCACACGTCGCGCGGGATGAGGAGGCGCTGTGCCGTAGCGGAATTCGTCAGAATCTCGCGGTTTTCCCCGGACGAAAGCCTCACGGCTTCCGCTACACTGCGAAATTTCCAGTCTAGGTTTCGTGCGGATTACCCGCGCCCTCCCCGCGACCGGCACAAAAAAAAGCGCCGCGGGTGCGGCGCCTTCGGAAAGTGCGTTTGGGTCGCAAACCTTACTTGATCTCGACGGTCGCGATGCGGGTCGGCGGCTCGCCCCAGTTGGTCCAGGACTCCTGCCACTTGATCGCCGCACCGGTGTAGTCGACATCGCCGGCCTTGCCGCCGCGGAACGCGACGCGAGCGCGGAGCATCGTCTTGGTGCCCGCCGCGCCAGCCTTCACGATGAAGAGCCGCGCCGCGGAAGCGCCCATGTTCTGCTCGAAGCACTGGCCGACCCAGGTCTTGCCGCCATCGGTCGAGGACTCGATGTGGAAGAAGCCGACGCGCTCGTTGGCGCCGGCATCGGTGCTGGCCCGCACCGTGAACCGGACTTCGCCGTTGGCCGTGGCCTCCGCCGGAGCTTCGATCTTCAGCACGCGTTCGACCGCGAAGGCCGACTGGGCGAGCATCGTGACGGCGAACAACACTGCGACGGTCCGCGCCAGCCATCCTGCACGCGCCGTCACCGGGGAAATTGAGGTGGAAATCATACGGCGACAGCACGGCAAAAACGCCGCGCCCTGCCAACTACATTCCGGCCGACTTCCGCGCCACGAGCAACAACCCCACCCCAAACGGCAGCCGCAGCCGCCGCCAAGTGCCCTGTGCGACGAACTGCCGGCGGAGCAGTCCGTTGAGCCAGCGCGGCGGCACGCGATCCTCCGCCCGCGGCCGGCCATCGCCCGCCCCCGCGCGACGGCTGCGACGGAGCAACCACACGAACGGGAACGCGAATGTGTTCACATAGCCGAGATGCTCGACCGTCCAGCCCGCGCCAAAGAGCGCTCCCAGGCTCCGCTGGTCGTAACGGCGATAGTGCCGCAGGGCCACGTCCCAGTCGCTCCAGAGCCGCATGCTCGCCGGCACCGTGACCAACGCGAGGCCGCCGGGCCGCAGCACCCGGTGGAATTCCGCCACCGCCGACGCGTCGTGCTCAAGGTGTTCGAGCACATCGAGCGAGGTCACGCAGTCCACGCTCGCGTCGGCCAGCGGTATCCGTCCGCCGGCGGCAGGTTCGATCACCTGCGCCGCCGGCAGCCGTCGCCGCAGGATCGCCAGCGACTCGGGATAGGCGTCGAGCGCCAGCACCCGACAGCGCGGCGCCATCTCGGCGGCGAACAGCCCCGTGCCCGCCCCGAAATCGAGCAGCGTGTCGGTCGCGGCGAGCGGCCGCAGCCGCTCGATCCAGCGGCGCACGATCTGCCGTTTGCCGACGTAGAACCAGTGGTCGCGCTCCACCCGCTCGAGATTGTCGTACTCGCCCGGCTCCATGTTACGAGCGAGGCAGGAACACCGTGCGCGTCTCGACGAACTCCACGCCCTGCCGGCCGACGAGGAACGGCACCGACGAACGGCTGCTCAGCACCGAGAAAAGCACGACCGCCGCGAGCGTGAGCGACTGGAAGAACACCACCATCGACAGACCAAAGACGTTGGTCGCCCAGCCCGGTATTGCCAGATCGGTGCCGAACCGGAGCACCACCGCGACCAGCGCCGCCATGACCGCGAGCACCGAGGTGAACCCGAAGAACAGCAGGAGCCGCGTGATCGCCGTCTCGATGAACACCGAGAACGCGCTGAAGCCGTGCACCACCAGCGAGACGAGATCCATCGTCGATCGTCCGGCGTAGCGCTGACCGCGCGCCAGGGGCCGGCGCACCAGCGGCAGGCGCGACTTCACGATCGTCGCGGCGAGGTGGTTCCAGCACTCCGGCATGAACACCAGCCGCCGCACCGCCGCGCTCGGCAGCACGGTGAAGTTGCCGAAGTCGATCGTCCGGCCCGTCAGGAGACGAAACCCGAGCTTGTAGGCGCCATACGCCGCGCGGAACACCCCGCCCTCTGAGCGCTGCGCCCGGTGCGCGACCACGATCTCGCCGGGCCGTCCCAACGCCTCGCCGAGCAGCGCGATCGCGTCGGACGGCCGGTCCTCGCCGTCGCCATCCATCACCAGCACATGGGAAAACCGTTCCTCGCGCACGCACTCCGCCAGACCGATCGCGATCGCGCGCTGGTGTCCGAGGTTGCAGCGCAACCGCACGACCTCCACGCGCTCGAGGACGCGGCACCCGCTCGCCAGTTCCGCCGGCGCCGGCACGAGCGAACCGTCGTCGATCGCCAGCACGGTCAGACGCGCAGGGCCGCCGGCGGCGGCCGCGTCGAGTTCGCCCAGCAGCCGCGCGAACGCCTCCCAGTCGTTGAAGACGGGGACCACGATCGCGACCTGCGACACGGGTGAGGATTCTGCGGTTACGGGCGACACGGGCAACGCCCCGAACCTGCGCCCTCCGTCGCCGTTTGTCCATCCCGCGCAAGCGCGGGTTTGCGGCCGGAGCCGGCGCGCGTCAGCGGACGAGGATCCGTTCCCAATAGAACCAGTCGTAAGCGAGGTTGCCGACCACGCCGGGCGAAACCGCAAAGACCAGCGGCCCCTCAAGATCGAGCGGCAGCGCGACCACGGCAGTCTGCCGGCCGCGATCCGCGGGGTTCGCGACGGGATCGAGGTCGCGGCGGAACAGCACCCGCCGCGGCCGGCCCGGCGGAGCCGCCCATACCGTCACCACCACTCCATCACTGAGCGTCCCAGGCCGGACGCATTCGGCGGCCAGATGGAAGGCAAGCTCGACGCTCCGCGCCCCGGCCGTTGGTCGCACGACCAGCCGCGACGGAGCATGCGCCACGATGACGTCGCCGCCGCCCTCTTGGGCGAGCACAAAGCTGTAGAGCGAACGCCCCTCGACCGGGGCCGGCTGGCACACCGGGTTGTCCTCGGGCAGCGGGAACGGGAAGACCTTGAACTCGTCCGCCGAGGGCGCCGCCACCGGGACGGCAGCGGCGAGCGCGACACCCGGCAGCGCAAGTTCCGCCAGCCGCGCTCGCGCCGTCGCGAGATCCTCGGGCCGCACGAACAGCGTGTTCTCGCCATCGGTGGCCACTGCCTCGCGGCTGAAACCGAGGTCCTCAAAGGCGAACAGAGAGACCTCCAGCGGGATCGCGCGCGGCCCCCGCCAAACAAACGCGCGCAACGTCCCCGGCGGAAGCCGCCCGGCCGCCTCGGCCAACGCCGCGACATCGTTGAAACATTCGTCCGGCAACATGAGCGCCTTCCGCTCCACGTAGAAAAGCAGCTGCGGGTTCCAGTGCCAGTTCAGCAACAGCACCGATTGCTCCGGCGGCACCACCGCCCGCACCGCGGCGGCGATCGGCGGCGGGCCCGGCGGCCGGTTGCGGAAGTAGAAATCGAGGCCGTGGCGGAAGCCCAGAATCTGGAGTCCACCGATCAGCAACGCGACCAGAACGGAGGCGACCCGCGGCACGCGGGGATTCTCCCACAGCCCCGCCACGAGCACACCCAGCGACACCGCCAGAAACGCGGCGTTGGCGCAGAAATAGTAGTCGTGGACGAAGTAGAGATTGAAGAAACACAGGGGGCCGGCCGCATAAGCCGCCGCCGCCGCCAGCGCCACCAACCGATGCCGGCGCGGCGCAAACACGCCGCTCACCACCGCCAGCCCCGCCGCCCAGAGTCCGCAAGTCGTGTAGGGGATCTGACGCCCCAGCGCCTGCCAGGCCGCAGAGTCGAGCCGTTGGTGCAGCGAGCCGAAGGTCCATGTCCCCAGGATGGACGAGCGCAGATGGGCGGCGAGGGGATTGGCCGCCTTGACCGCGTCCGCATACTCCACCCACCACCACGCAGCGCCCCCCATCACCAGCACCGGCAGCAGCAGCGCCGCACCGGTACGCACGATCGCCGCCGGCTCCCGCGAGCGAACCGCACGCCACAGCGCCGCGAGCGCCCAGATCCCGCCGGCGGTCGCCGCCGGAACCACGGTCGTCACCTTCACCATCGCCGCCAACGCACCAAAACCCGCCGCGGTCAGCACCCACGGCCACCGCCGCGTCTCCAGCCCGCATACATAGGTGTGCAGAAACCAGAGCGCGAGGCACAGCGCCGTCGTCTCGATCAGCACCGTGCGCGCATAGAACAGATACACCGGGGTGACCAGCACCGCCGCGAGCGCGACCCAACGGGTCCGGGTTGGCATGCCGGCCGCCGCGAGCAACCCCGCCAGCGCCGGCAGCGCGGCGAAGAACGCACCAACCGAGACCGCCCGTCCGGCGCTCTCAATGGAGCAGCCGGTCAACTTCGCCACCCCGGCGACGGCCCCCTGATAGAGCGGGAACTCGAACGGCGCCGACCACGGCGGCCCAAACACCGGCAGCGGGTAGGCCAGACTCCAACCCTCCTCGCGCATCCAGTACGCCGAGAGCGCCGTCTGCGTCTGCCGGAACTCGTGCCGGTCGAGCAGCGACGCATCCCAATTCCGGAACAGGCTCGCGAGCACCGTCAACGCGAGCACAAGGAACCACACCGGAGGAAGAACGAAGGGTTTGCGGACGGCGAACATCGGGGAAGCACGGGCACAGGCCCGGCACCGGAGCGAGCCGGATGGATTCCCCCGGCGCAACCTCGGTTTCAGCCTCCCCGCCCCGATCGTCACGATACCTCGGCAATGATGCACAAAACGGGCAGGTATCCGTGGGTAGAGCGAACCCTCCGGGTGAGCCGCGGCTCGGCGGGGACGCCTCGCCGTACCTCAAGCAAGCCTCTTCCGTCGTGAGGTTTCAGCATCCCCGCTTCTCCCGCATCCGCTGCTTGCTCTGCGCCTCCGCGCCCCGCATACCATTCCGCCCTATGGCGAAGCGTCTTCTCGTCACCGGCTCCTCGGGTCTGATCGGCTCGGAGGTCTGCGTCTATTTCTCGAAGCAGGGCTACACGGTCCACGGCGTCGACAACAACCAGCGCGCTGTCTTCTTCGGCCCGCAGGGCGACACCCGCTGGAACCAGCAGCGCCTCCTGCGCGACCTGCCGGGCTTCCAGCACCATGAGCTGGATATCCGCGACCGCGCCGGCGTGCTCGCCCTCGTCAAGGAGGTGCGGCCCGACGTCATCGTGCACACCGCCGCCCAGCCCTCGCACGACCGCGCCGCCGCCATCCCCTTCGACGACTTCGACACCAACGCCGTCGGCACGCTCAACCTCCTCGAGGCCAACCGGCAGGTGAACCCGGAGGTGCCCTTCGTGCACATGTCGACCAACAAGGTCTACGGCGACGCCCCCAACCGCATCGCGCTGCAGGAACTCGCCACCCGCTGGGACTACGCCGACCCGGCCTACGAGCACGGCATCGCCGAGACCTTCACCATCGACCAGTCGAAGCACTCGCTCTTCGGCGCCTCCAAGGTCGCCGCCGACGTGATGGTCCAGGAGTATGGCCGGTACTTCAACATGCCGACCTGCTGCCTGCGCGGCGGCTGCCTCACGGGCCCCAACCACACCGGCGTCGAGCTCCACGGCTTCCTCTCCTACCTCGTGAAGTGCAACCTCGAGGGCAAGGAGTACCGAGTCTTCGGGTACAAGGGCAAGCAGGTGCGTGACAACATCCATTCGCTCGACGTCGCCCGCTTCATGCACGCCTTCGTCTCCGCCCCGCGCGTGGGCGAGGTCTACAACCTCGGCGGCGGCAAGGCCAACAGCTGCTCCATTCTCGAGGCCTTCGCCATCGCCGAGAAGTTCTCCGGGAGAAAACAGGTCTACACCTACGTCGACCAGAACCGCATCGGCGACCACATCTGCTACTACTCCGACCTCCGCAAGATGCGCGCCCACTACCCGTCGTGGGACATCTCGGTGAGCCTCGAGGAGACCATCCGTCAGATCGTCGAGGCTTGGCAGAAACGCCCGCAGGCCTGAGCCTTCCGCCCGGCGCCACCGCCTGGCGCCCCCGCAAACCCCATGAAGATCATCCTCACCGGCATCTGCGGCTTCGTCGGCAGCACCCTCGCCCACGCCCTGCTCGACACCGTGCCCGGCCTGCAGCTCGTCGGCCTCGACAACTTCATCCGCCCGGGCGCCGAGTCGAACCGTGCTGCGCTGAAAGCCCGCGGAGTGAAGCTCTTCCATGGCGACATCCGCGCCGCCAGCGACCTCGAGTCGCTCCCGGCCGTCGACTGGGTGATCGACGCCGCCGCCAACCCCAGCGTGCTCGCCGGCATCGACGGCAAGACCAGTTCCCGCCAGCTCGTGGAGCACAATCTCCTCGGCACGGTGAACATGCTGGAGTTCTGCAAGGCCCACCGCGCGGGCTTCGTCCTCCTCAGCACCAGCCGCGTCTACTCCATCGCCCCGCTCGCGGCCCTACCGGTCGTGGCCGATCGTGGTGCCTACCGCCCGGATACCGATAGGCCGCTCCCCGCCGGCGTGGGCCCGGCCGGTGTGCACGAGAGCTTCGCCACCACGGCGCCCGTCTCGCTCTACGGCGCGACCAAGCTCACCAGCGAGGCGCTCGCCCTCGAGTACGGCGAGACGTTCAACTTCCCCGTCTGGATCAACCGCTGCGGCGTGCTCGCCGGCGCGGGCCAGTTCGGCCGCCCGGACCAGGGCATCTTCGCCTACTGGATCAACACCCACCTGCACCGTCGCCCGCTCAAGTACATCGGCTTCGACGGCCACGGCCACCAGGTGCGCGACTGTCTCCACCCGCGCGACCTCGCGCCGCTGTTGTTGAAGCAGTTCGCCGCCCAGTCCGCCCCGGCTGCCGCCGCGCCCGGTCTCTCGCCCCGCATCTGCAACCTCGCCGGTGGCACCGCGGCCAGCATGTCGCTCCGCCAGCTCACCGCGTGGTGCGACGGCCGTTTCGGCCAGCACTCCGTCGCCTCCGACCCGCAGCCGCGCCCCTTCGACATCCCCTGGATGGTCCTCGACGCCACCCACGCCTCCAAAGTCTGGGGCTGGCAGCCGCAGACCCCGCTCCCCATGATCCTCGAGGAAATCGCCGTCCACGCACAGCAGCATCCCGAGTGGCTCGACCTCTCCGCTCCTTTCTGATTTCCGTACCTGCTGGCCCATCATGTCCGCCAACGATCCCCTACCCACCGAGCTGCAACGCATCTACCAGCAACGGTTCGATGCCCAAGTCGCCTACCGCAATGCCGTCTGGCAGGTGCTCACCGGCTCGTTCTTCCAACGTTGGGTGCCGGCCGACGGCGCGGTGCTCGACCTCGGCTGCGGCTACGGCGAGTTCATCAACAACATCCGCGCCGGCCGGAAGTACGGCATGGATCTCAACCCCAACGCCCCCCGCCACCTCGCTGCCGGCATCCAGTTCTTCGAGCAGGACTGCTCCAAGCCGTGGCCGCTCGCCGAGGGCACACTCGACGTCGTTTTCACGAGCAACTTCTTCGAGCACCTCCCCGACAAGGCCACGCTCGCCCGCACCCTCCGCGAGGCCCGGCGCTGCCTGAAACCCGGCGGCGTGTTGATCGCGCTCGGCCCGAACATCCGGCGCGTGCCCGGACAGTACTGGGATTTCTGGGATCACTACCTTTGTCTCACCGAGCTCTCGCTCGGCGAGGGCATGCAGACGGTCGGCTTCGAGGTGCCCACCCGCATCGCCTCCTTCCTGCCGTACACGATGTCGGGCAAGCTGCGTTACCCGCTCTGGATGCTGAAGCTCTACCTCGCGCTGCCGTTTGTCTGGCCGGTCTTCGGCCACCAGTTCCTCGTCGTCGGCCGCAAACCCGGCGCCTGACCTCATGGCCCCCACCGCGCTGAAACTGTTCTCGGTCGTCATCCCCGCCCGCGACGAGGAGGAATCGCTCCCGGCCACCGTGGCCGACATCCACGAGACCTTCACCCGCGAAGGCGTGCCCCATGAGATCGTCGTGGTCGACGACGGCAGCAAGGACGGCACCTGGCGCGTGCTCCAAGACCTGGCGACCAAGGTCCCGACGCTCGCGCCCACCCAGAATCCCGGACCGCACGGCTTCGGCCGCGCCCTCGTCTGGGGGCTCGACCACATGCGCGGCGACGCCTGCGTGATCATGATGGCCGACGCCTCCGATTCCGCCGCCGACGCTGTCGCCTACTGGAGGATTCTCAACGAAGGCTACGATTGCGCCTTCGGCAGCCGTTTCATCAAGGGTGGCCGGGTGATCGACTACCCGCGCGTGAAGCTGCTCGTGAACCGCGTCGCGAATTTCCTCGTGAAGCTCGGCTTCCGCCACGGCCTCAACGACACCACCAACGCGTTCAAGGCCTACCGCCGCACGGTGATCGACGGCTGCCGGCCGCTCATCGCGCCGCACTTCAACCTCACCGTCGAGCTCCCGCTCAAGGCCATCGTGCGCGGCTTCACGTTCAAGGTCTGCCCCATCTCGTGGCAGAACCGCAAGTACGGCGTGGCCAAGCTCAAGATCAAGGAGATGGGCAGCCGCTACTTCTTCATCTGCGCCTACGTCTGGCTGGAGAAGTATTTCAGCCGCGGCGACTACCGGCGCCGCTGAGCCGCCCACCGGCCCGCCTCCCATGCTGCCGCTGCACATCCGCATCTTCTCCTGGATCGACCACCACCCCGGCGCCCACTGGTTCGTCGCGTGGGCCGCCTTCGCCGCCGTGCTGGCGACCGCGCTTGCCCCGCTCGTTTCCGCCAACGGCTCCGTCGCAACTGGCCCCGACCGCCGCCCCCGCTGGCTGCGCCTGCTCGGCAGCAACACCGCGTTCATCCTTTCCGTCTTCGCCGTCTTCTGCGCGTTCCGCTGGCCCGTCTGGTTCGCCGGCCCGCTCGACAATCCCGACGAGGCCGAATGGATCGCCGGCGCCCTCACCCTGCGCGATGGCGGCCTGCCGTGGAAACACCTCGATTGCCACACCTCGGGCCCGCTCAACTCCGCGCTGCTTCTCCTCACCATCCCGCTCGGGCTGCCCCTGAACTACGTCGGCGTCCGCGTCCTGACGATGTTGTTGCAGGCCGTCGCCGCGCTCGGCGTGTGGGGCGCCGCCCGGCGCTACGCCCCTGAGTGGGCCGCGCGCTTGGCGCTTCTCCCGGTGATCAACCTCTGGGCCTGCCACTGGCATCCCGACATCACCCAGTACTCCAGCGAACACGCCTCGGTCCTCCTGCTCTCGCTCGCCGGTTGGGCGGGCGCGGTCGCCCTCACCACCGAGCGGCCGCGGGTCCGGCTCGCGCTGCTCGTCGTCGCCGGTGCACTCACCACCACGCCGCTTTTCGCCAAACTCCAAGCCGCCCCCGTATCCGCGGCTCTTGGGCTGATTCTGCTCGGGGCCGTCTGGTTCTCCCGCGGTCGGACAGGCGAGCCCACGCCCGCGTTGCGCGATCGTCTGCAGCGCTCGGCCATCCTTGCGTGCGGCGCGCTGCTGCCCTTCGCGGTGTTCTTCGGCTACATCGGGATCTACGGCCTCGTTAACCAAGTCCGCATCTTCTACTGGGAGACCAATGTGCTCTACGTGGCGCAGCGCAGCTTCACCTTCTTCGAGAGTCCGGATGCGCTGCTCACCATCACCAAGGCGCTGCCCGGCGGCACCATGATCGTCCTGGGCACGGCCGCCTTCGCTCTGCTCGCCTCCGGTGCCGCGCTCGCCGGCCTTGCGCCAAACAGCCGACGCCGCTTGGTCGGCGCGTGGCTGCTCGTCGGCGCGGCGAGCGCTGCCGTCCTCGGGCCCGGCCGGTACTTCCTCCACTACCTGCATTTCCTGATCCTTCCGCTCGGCTGGCTGGCGACCGTGAGCTTGGCGGCGGCGTACGACGGCCTGCGCGGTGGCGCACCGGCGAGCCGACGCACCCTCGGCGGTCTCGCCGCGGTATTCATCCTCTTCACCACCGTGTGGTCGGTCTGGCAGACGACCCAGTTCTACCGGCCGATGAACGGCCAGCTCTTCTTCTGGCGCGACCGCCAGATCTCCCCGGCCGGTGCCAAGCTGCGCGAACTGGCCCAGCCCGGCGACTCGCTCGTCGTCTGGGGCTGGAGTCCCGGCTACTACGTGGAGTCCGGGCTCGGGATGGGCGCCCGCATCGCCCACACGCTGCGACTCATCGATCCGAATCCGCACCAGGACGCCTATCGCAACCGCTTCCTCTTCGACATGCGGCGCAACCGTCCGCGTTGGTTCGTCGACGCCGTCGCGCCCAACCACTTCGGCTACCAGGAGCGCTCGATGTTCGGTTTCGACACCTGGCTGGAGCTGCGCGAGATCATCGAGCAGGACTACCAGCCGATCGACGAAATCAACGGCGTGCGCATCTACCGGCGGAAGGACTGAGCCGCCAGTGCGCTCCGCGGTTCGTCCCACGCTTCGCCGGGTACGGTGGATACCCTCCGTTCCCGGGTGCCGTGTCGCCGTGCGGCCAGGCTGGGCAGTTTCACCGCCGTAGCCCGCCACCCGACGCATGGCGCTTAGGGCCTTGACCCTAGCCTTTCATTCGGGCGACGCCTTCTCCTGGCGATTGTAAAAATAGGATGTATTGACAGAATCTGGCTGTTTTCGCTTCCTTGGACCCGCTGGTTCATCGCTCCAGCAGACCCGGGGCACGATCTGCTTCCGCGTCCGGTCCAGCAGCCCAAACCCAAGCACCATGAAACTGAAATACCTTCTCGCAGCCCTCGCCCTGTCCGTCTCCAGCGTGGTCGCTTCGGCCCAGCTCATCGTCTCTTACGACATCACGAACGCCAAGCTTTCTGGCTTCGGTGGCTGGATGCATACCTACACCGGGACCATCTCCGGCGACCCGGCGACCTACACTGGAGGCTCCGGTACGCTCAACGATGGCAGCCATGCTTCCAGCGCGCAGGAAGCCCAGTTGTTCATCACGTCGCCCGCCCCCGTCATCACACTGCATCTCGATGATTTCTACTTCGTGGAGACGATCTCCATCTTCGGAGGGGACTTCGCAATGAATTCCATTCCGGGGACTATCGACACCATGTCGGTCTCGTTCGGCGGAGCTGGTTATTCGTTCGCAGGCGAAGCCTTCGGACCAGTCTCAGTCAGTGGCCTCGCCAACGATCTGTTCACGATCTCGGGCCCGCTCGCAACCATCGCCACGGATCGGATTATTCTTTCGAACTTCGGACCGGGATGGAGTGGGTACTTCTCTATCGCCGAGATCGAAGTGAGTGGCACAGCCTCACCCGATGGTCCTTCGGCCGTGCCCGAGCCTTCCACCTACGGCCTGATTGGCGCCGCGGTGCTCGTCGCGGCCGGTCTGGTTCGCCGCTTCCGGACCAAGACCGCCTGAGCGATCCAGCTCGCTTCGCTCTCGAAGGCCCGCACTTGCGGGCCTTTTTCATTTCCGTCACCGACGAGCCCCAACATCGCCGAATTCCCTCTTGGCCCCGCGGCGACACGCCCCCTAGCCTCCCACTCCGATGATTCTGCTTCTTGGAGGCTCCGGTTATGTGGGACAGGCCTATCAACGCCTGTTCGCCCGCAAAGGCATTCCCTTCCGCAACCTCGCGCGCCGCGAGCTCGACTACACGCGCCCCGAGGTGCTCACGCCGTTCCTGCGCGAGCTGCGCCCGGAGTTCGTCGTCAACGCCGCCGGCTACACCGGCAAGCCCAACGTCGACGCCTGCGAACTGCACAAAGCCGACTGCCTCGACGGCAACGCCGTCCTCCCCGGCCGCATCGCCCAAGCCTGCACCGCCGCCGGCATCCCCTGGGGCCACGTCTCCTCCGGCTGCATCTACTCCGGCGCCCGGCCCGACGGCACCGGGTTCCGCGAGGACGACGCGCCCAACTTCTGCTTCCGCACCA